>CP135238.1:1200000-1500000 GCA_032834875.1 Sulfuracidifex metallicus DSM 6482 = JCM 9184 | reverse complement strand
AGCTGAAAGTTTTAGAAAGAGTTTCAGAGGAAATAAAGGAAGCTGATCAACGTCATGCATCTTCTTGCTATGTCTGCGGAAGTCACGTAGATCCAGAAACATGGAAGTCCAGATCTGAGGTGATTTCAAAAGAACTCTCTAGTAAAACCAATTCGCTTGAGAGCCTAAGAAGCGAAATAGTGAAGCTAAACAACAAGAAGCAAGAACTGGAAATAAGGCTAAAGGACTTTGACAGGATGGAAAATGAAATACTCGAACTAAAGAACAGCTACGACGCATTAAAAACAAAGATAGACACGTTACAATTCCAGATCCAAGATCTTGAAAGGCAAAAGAGAGAGATGGAAGAAAAGTTCAACAGAACTGGAGAAGGAATAGCTGGAATGAAACTCTCTCCCATAGATGAAAGAATAAACGAATTGAAGAAAAAGAGAAGCGAAATTATATATGACTTACAGAACTTAGGAGTACCGACTTTAATTGCAGAAAAGATATCCCAAAAGGAGAGAGAAATTCAAAATTTGTCCGAACAAATAGATAAATATACAGTAGATTTCATGAAGAGGCTTAGATCAGCCAAGGAAGAATTTATGAGAATTTCCAACTTTATCCTGAAGGAGATGGAATTTAACCTCAATGCGGAAATAACTGATGATAATAAACTTGTAGTCAAGAGAAACGGGGCTGACCTTGATATAAAGAAGCTGTCATCATCCGAGAGAACAACTATCGCACTTATCTTGATAATAAGCGCACTAAAGAGCTACTTCCAGACTCCTTATTTCGTTATAGACGAATCCGCAATGACATTTGATCAGAAACGTTACGAAAAATTACTTAAAGTTCTTACAGGAATATCTAAATATGTGATAGTAACGAGAAGTAGCGAAAAAATTAATGTTAGGAAGGCGACCAAGGAACTTCGAGCCTCTTCATAAGAATTTTATTTAAGTCAGTTTTTACCGCATCCTGAACTTGTTCTGGAATGCTATCAATAGTGGAAAACCATCCGACAGCTGCAGTCATTCCAAGTTCCTCGGCTCTCTGTTTCAACCATAGGGCAACTGCCAGTCCCGCCATTGTCGGTTTGAAAATCACCATAGAAGGCCCTATAGAGGAACTAGATATTTTTATGGAATGCTTAGAGATAGTTTTCCATCTTGTTTTCGTTATTATTCTCACTAATTCCTTTGCCCTTTCCCTTTCCCCTATCGCGTAAAATATTATCATAAATAGAAGAAAGTTGCTACCTTAAAAAAAGTAATCCGACTGTATTAGCCTGAACCAGTTCCACAGTTACAATATCCATATTCATCAATTTCTGAGCCACAAACTGGACATACATATCCACTGCCTTTAACCTCACTAGCATTCTTGCCGTACTGCAAGTAATGTTGGTCTAGAAGAGAATTAACCAGATCCCTTATTGATACTATACCCTTAATTCTTCCGCTTTCCTTATCCATTATAGGTAAATGTCTAATCCCGTTTTCAATCATTATTAACAACGCGTCTTCTATTGAAGTATCTTCTGTTATACCCTTTACTTGCTTAGTTGCATAAGCTTCTACTGGCTTATTTATGTCGTTATTACTAACTGCCCTAGTAATATCCCTTTCAGTTAGTATACCTATTACCTCATGTGAGTCACCTTCAACGATCAAAGAACTAATATTATTTTCCCTCATTTTCTTAGCTGCATCCCTAACTGTAGCGTTTTTGTTAATCGAAATGGGAGCCTTGTTGGCTATTTTAATGACTTCCAATAACATAGTATGATTATCTTCGTCAATAAATTAAAGCTTTATTCTATAAAAAAGCTCTAACCAGATATAAACTGATAAGCCTTAACTTGTTCAGGGTCAACAACTATTAGATAACTGTGGAGTATCCCAGAATTGTACTCGCTCCCAGGATTGAGAACTAAAGTGTTTCCAATCCTGTCAAAACCCCTAGACTCATGAATATGACCGTGAAGACCTAGAAGAGGCGACGTTTCCTCGATAATTTTCCTTACCGATTTAGAACCAACGTGAGACATCTGAATCTCTCCTCCTTTAACTACAGGTTTCAGATCTTTATCCAAAAGTGGTGCGTTATCAAGATTAGTGAAGTATGGAGGTGCATGAATGTTATAAATAGCACCTGAAGGATTCGACAATTTATCTGTTATTTCCTTTAGATCTCTGTATATATCTTCTTCAGGCTTCTCCCTGAACGTGTTCCACGGTGTAGGATTAACATAGCCATATGAGAAGAACTCGTGACCTTTGACATCAAATATTTCCTTCTCTCCTACCTTGAATCTTTGACTTTCCTTCAGGACATCGAACATGTATTCCGGATCGTCATTGCCCAAGTTAACGAAAATGGGAGTTTCTAATCCCTTGTATTTTTCCTCTGCAATTTCAATCCATCTTCTAAGTGTACCCTTAATTGCTACTCTGAAATATTCATCCTGTTTTTTAGGGTTAGCCTTAGCTTCTTCTACCTCTTCTCTCGTCATCAAGACATAGTAAACCCCAAAATCTTCCATGGACTTTTTAACCTTAGCTATACCTTGTTCGTCGTATACGTTCCCATCAACTTCGAACTTGTTGTTCCCCATATCAACTATTGGCTTCAGGCTCTTTCCTGCCAAGTCCCCACCTATAACTAGGACATCGACAGAGTACATTAACCCAGCATTTAGAAATTTCCTGTAAGTTACGTACGATGCATGAAGGTCCGACGCAAACAGTATCTTTATGGGTTTCTCGTTCTTCTTCTCTATCTTGTCCCTTTTCCTGAAGAAGATCACATGATATTTCGTACCACATGATATTTAAAGTTATAAATACTAGATGCTAATGTTTGGTGTGAAGCCCAAATGTTAATTATTGTGATGATACGGCACGGGCAGAGCGTATCTAACGTGAACAGAATACTTAGCCATGATCTCAACGCATATCCACTTACTGAAGAGGGAAGGGAACAAGCAAAACGGGTTGGTAAGGAAATTTCTAGGCTGTCACCAAAGAAGGTTTTCACGAGTCCGATCCTGAGAGCATATCAAACAGCCACGATAATTGGAGAAGAAAACGGATTAATACCAATAATAGACGATCGCCTAAAGGAAAGATATCTAGGAGAGCTCAATAATAAACAGTTTGAACCTAATGAACATTGGAAATTAAAATTAGCTAAAAAAGAGATAGAAATTAAAGGAATAGAGAACTGGGATTTATTGAGGAGAAGAATTAGAGAGTTCATCAATGATTTGAGAAGAACTGAAAATGGAGTAATAGTAGCTGTAAGTCATTCTGACCCTATAAGAGCAGCAATATCTGACATGATGGACATGGATGATGTATCTGCTTGGGGCATAAAGATTCCAAATGGGAGTATAACAACCTTAAGCTGTGATGATGAATGCAACATATTAACGATAGGAACTCCATTCTTTACTCAACAAGTTCTAGACAGACTCAAAGAGAAGATCCAGGTCACTCAATGAGTTCTTGATTCTTGCTAAAGTGTTTTTATTTACGTCATTAAATACTACCTTATGAATTTTTTCCTTAGAATTTAGAACGGTCTGCCTAATCACGCTCTCGTCAAGCGATTTAACATAATGCTTAGAGACTATATGACCTAAACAGGATTCTGTAGTCATGGATGAAAATGTATAAGCGTAATGTGGACCACCGAAGCCTATGAAGTTATCCTTGCACTGAGTTGGCGAATCGATTCCCCTCATTACAGCATCTACAAGTTTCTTCACTAGCGATTCGTTACTCCATAGTTCCTGTGAACTTCCTAATTCAGCAAAGATTATGGGGGTTTCCAAGGTAGGTCCGTGATGGGTGGCTTCAAAAACTTTATCTATATTTACATCTATTTTTAGAATCTGCCTATATATTGATGTAGCCAAACTTGGAAAAGAAATTCCAAGCGTTCTAGGTCTTCCTCCCATTGTACTGTCTAATGGGTTACCAGGGTAATGGACTGTTAAAGACGGTTTTCTGGAAGAGCTTTCATGTCGACATATTACAACCAACGGCTCGCTTCCAGTGTAAGTAAAATCTATAACGTCACCGTCTAATTCCTCAAAGGCGTAGCCTAGCCTTTTGACCGTAAGCCCTACTTGATCCTTTAGAGATATAGCAATTTTCGTCACTCTGCATCCCTACGCTCCCAATAACTTTATTCCTTCTCTAGCTAAATATGGGGCTAAGGCGAAACCGAACTTATAGCCAGTCAGCAGTACTGCGTTACTGGAGACCTTCTTTATCAACGGTTTTCCGTTTGTTGACACGGTCCTAAAACCTGTTAAAACGGACAAGGTAGAGGTGTCAATTCGTAGGAACTTAGAAATTATGGAAACTGTCTCCCTCAGTTCGTCGTAGATAACCGAAGGATCTTCAGTGTTTACTGAATCTCCATTCAAGTAAAGGTCTCTTCCTTCTACTGCAATTCTATTTCTGCTTATTAAAATGCCGTTAAGCCCTACCTTTTTAGTCCTTATTAGATGACCCTTAAATAAGGATATATCCTCATGGAACATTTTTTTAGTTAAAAAACCCGTAGAAAATATAAAATATTTAGCAGATATCTCTCCCTTGTTAGTCTCTAATGATTTAATTGAATTACCATCATAATTTATCCTTAACACTTCCGTTCCTGTTTCAACGTTTAAGACATCTTCCATTCTTGTAAAGAACTCACTTCCTTCTACGAACATGCCATTCTCAAACATTTCAGCCTTGTCAACGTCAAGCTGGGGCTCGAAAGTCCTTACTTCATTCTTGCCAATTAGTTTCCCCTTACCCGTGAAATCATCAAGTTTAAGTATATGGGTCTTTTTGCAGAAAACTCCTAAATTGAAACAGACGTCATCATAATCCTTCTCAGAAGCTAAGCATAAGTCTTGAAATTCGCCACAAAGAGGAGGCATAATTGACCACAGACTAGACAAGGAATTCTTACCTATGCTTTTCTCTTTCTCCACCAGTAAAACGTCGTCCTTCTTCATGAAGGCAGACCATACTCCAGTTATCCCTGCACCTATAACCACTAAGTTATACATGTCTTCTACTAGTTACATCGAAAATTATTAACGCTTATATCCACTTTTAGCCTATACATGTATTATGTATACTAAATAAAAAAATAAATTTATATTATATTTCAATATTTTAGATGCATTTAGCTACATCTGATAAAAACTTTATTATGTTACTGACCTTAGTTTAGAGTATGACCCAAGAAGAAAAAGACCCAGAGCTAGAAAAGCTTCTTAACGAGAAACTGAAAGGCATGACAAATAAGGTGGAAGGAGAAGTTATGCATCTAGATTCAAAGACCTTCGATGATTTCCTGAAAACTCACAAGATAGCAGTAGTTGACTTCTGGGCTGAGTGGTGCGCTCCATGTATAATGCTGGCACCGATCGTTGAGGAATTAGCCTCAGATTATCCTCAAGTGGGATTTGGAAAACTCAACTCAGACGAGAGCCCTGACATAGCTGGGAGATATGGAGTGTTCAGTCTGCCTACTATACTATTCTTTAAGAATGGAGAACCCGTAGACGAAATAGTGGGAGCTGTTCCACGTGAAGAAATTGAAAGAAGGCTAAAGTCTATTTTAGGTGGAATGTAATGAAGCCTATACTGCTTGGCATTGACAGCTTGAGCTATAGTAGCTTCCTGAAGTGCAACCCAAGAGTTTTGGGAACTCTCTTTGGAAGTACATACAGAGGAGTGGTAGTAAACAAGGATTCAAAGAAACCATTCGCTGCATGGGCGAAAGTACTAGGCATGAAAGAGATTCCGCAAAGCTTCCTTAACGACCTAAAGCCAGAGTCCATTCCATTAATAGAACAAACTAAAGCTATACCTATCAACATACCTATAACTAATCCTAGCATGGGAGAGGTCAGCTTCTCGATCACGGAAGCTGACCTTGATGAAGAATTAAAAGCAGTTGGAGATGCTATACTGGAAAATGCAAAGAACAGACCAGTAATCGCGAGCATTACATCTTTTGAAGTCATGTTAAGTAAGAGTGAAAAATGTGGACTTTATTCTAAGATTGATTCCTTCCTCGGGAAGGTTTTAAGTAAGGCTGATGACTTCATTCTCTTTTCTCCTTATGGAGAACCAAAGGGTGGAAGCGTAGAAGATTACGGAATATTCTTAGCGTCTGTACCTAGACCTTCAGAACATGAAACCGTAAAGCTCGAAGAGATAGGTTCCTTATTTAACAAATTAGTAAAAGGAGAAGCATTTTATTAGAACTATTTTTTACTTGTTTCGAACTCTTGATTACATTGGTATAAACCTATCAAGAATCAGATAATAAAAATAATTATTTTAGCATAGAAATAAATAAAAAGACTATATTAGTTTTTAGTTCATATAAAAAGCTTTTATTATAAAGGTGGAGCTGCATGAAAAGGTACGTTAAATGCGGAGTTTACTAGCATCCTGCTGTATATTATTTTAATCTTAGAAAATAAGGGATTTATGATAAAGTTAGCTCTTGGTTTATCAAATACGTCAAATCTAAGTAAGCCAGCAACGCCTCCACCATGGAACATACACAAAATGCCTTGTTTGTAATAAGGTCTTTCTATTCCTTTTAACTCTTTAATTATTGTTGACACGGCATTCTCAGCTGCTATCATGGCTCCTCTAGCTGTTCTCGCTGGCACCATTCCTTGAGCCAGGTCTCCCACAGCGAAGACATTCCTGAACGACTTTGTTCTAAATGAGGGTAATTCAACTGGAACGTAATATGTGTCATCTGAGAAAACCTTCGCTACCACCTCTGGAGCGGAAAGCCTTGGCAGAATTGACACGAAATTCGCCTCTATTTCCTTTCCATTTTTAGTTACAACTTTATCCTTCCTTACTTCCGCAATCGAATCGCCTTTTACTAATTCTATACCTTGCTTCTCAAAGAACGAATTAGCTTGCTTTGATATATTCTCAAGGGGGAGCATGCCGAACACGCCCCTTGGACTTTGGGTTATCAAAGTTACTCTACCCTTAATTTTTCTCCTTATTATTTCATTCTTAACTATGAGAGCTAATTGATAAGAGGGACCTTCAATCGGACTGTTAGCAAAGTTCCCTATAACGGCGTCAATTTCATCCGCTTGTCCAAGCCTTTCCTTAATCTTCAGAAAGTCTGAAAGAGGATGATGCATGAAAGCAAACTGATTTCCTGGTATCTTGTAAAAGTTCTCCTCATAAGCTCCACCGAGGGCCAATATCAAGTAGTCATAATCGAACGTCCCTTTACTGGTCTTAACCTCGTTAGATTGGGGGTCTATTCGTTGAACTTCTGCCTCAATGAACGAGTTACCTTTTAATTCCATAGCTTCCTGTGCATCAAATTTCGTATCTTCGACATTTACATCGTTAGTTAACAGAGCCGGAAAAATGGTATTTTCATAAACTGTCCTGTTCCTTGAAATTACAGTAATTTTCACATCATTTACGTATTCTCTTAGACGATGAGCTACTGTTAATCCTGCATAACCTGATCCTAGAACGAGAACTTCCATGTAATCACCCTAGAAAAGGATATAAAGCTAAAATCACTGGCTGTACGTATAAAGCAGTCCTAGATATTAAGCCTTTAGTTATATGCCCTACTGCACCAAGTCCTCTTTTGCTTTCTTTATCATGAAACACTATGTCTGTGGCTTCGCCTAACTCTTTCCCCTGAATCATTAGACTGGAGACTTCCTCAGGTAGGGTAAAATAGGAAGATGTGGCAAGGTTTTCTCTCCCTTCTTTTGATACGCAATGCACCACGGCAAAAGCCATGACCATTCCTTGTCTAATACATACTCCTCCTTCTATACCTATTCCTATATCGCCAGAAGCTAGCTCAATTGATCTTATAGCCCTATTTCGAGCTCCCACAAAGGTATCGTTGCAATAAGGTTGTAGCGGAACCCCACTATCAACTTCAACTCCGATTACTTCAGCATCGATGCCCATTAACTTAAGTGCTTCCATAACTGCATTGACCTTTACCTTATTTTTACTACCGACTGTAACCAACATTTTTTATCTACGAGATAAGGTTCATTTTATGGTAACAATAAAAGTTGGTGCATTGGCAGACTCAGGAGATTTGTATCCTTTCATACCTCTGATTGAAGGGAAGGTAAAGCCAGATGGATTTAATTTAGAGTTTGAGGTTATACCCACTGTTCAAGATATTAATGAGTTGGTTTTAAAAAGAGAGGTAGACGTTTCAGTACCATCAGCAGCAATGTATCCTTACATTCAGGATTATTATTACATCATGGGAAATGCCGTTGCCTCCGCAACAGATGGAATAACGGGGATGCCTGTCCTTGCTGTGAATAACCTGAAGAAAGAGGACCTTAAGAACTCAAGATTAATCGTTCATGGACCTAATACAACAGCTTTCACCTTATACAAGTTATTAATCGGACGATACAGTAAGCTTGTCATAGTCCGCAGAGTGTTAGATGAAATGAAGGCATTAGGAAGGGAGGGCGACGTACTGGTAGCTGTCCATGAAATCAAAATGATGTATGCCATGAAAAAATTGGGCATAAAGGCGGTTCCAATTACAAGCATGTGGGACATGTGGAAGAACATCTCAAACGACTCACCTATGCCAATGGGAATGGTTGTTGTAAACAAAGACTTAGGAAAGGACCTAGCAATCAAGTTCAAGGAAACCTATGAGAAAAGTAAAAAGTATGCTGAGAAACACCTAGATGAGGTCATACCTAAAGATGTACAAATAATGAGAGAAGCTCAGGGTGCTGATCTAGAGGAGGAGATAGTCAGAAAAACAATCTGGGCCGATATTCAAGAATACAACGTACCCTTAGAGCAGGTTAGAAGAGGTTTAGAGACATTTTATAGATTAACCGAAGAAAAGGCTATCCTTCCTAAAGTAAAGGAGATAGAACTAATCTGACTTTATGTCTTAGTTTCTAGTATATATAGATTAAGTTATTACCTAACTTTTTCACTTTGAAAAAAGTAAATAATGCATTTACATTTATAAAGACAACCATCCTACTGACCTTTCAGTTCCCGTTTAAAAGGTTCTAAGCTGAAACTATCTGACGATTTGATAGGAAAAACACTTCTTCTCAATGGGACTATTTTTATTTCTACATTAGCAATATTATCTAAAGAATTTACAATTTTATACACCTTCTTCCTTATTTTGTAGGCTTCTTTCAGCGTCATACTGCTGGGTAGACCAATAACCAATGACACTGAATAAAATGACCCTACTTTTCTAATGGAAGCTGACAGAACTTTAACGTTAAGTTTCTTTACCTTGTCAACCACTTGTTTCCTAAGTGGAGTATCTATTGATGCACCCATAAGCGAAAGCACTGCCTCCTTAAGTTCTCTAGCTGTATCCAAAGTTACGAAACCTACTATTACCAATACTATTCCTAAGGTAGCAAAGTAATTATTAAGAAGTAACATGAAACCGCTAACAAGCTCAGTAGATATATCTAATTTACTGTGAGCTATATCTGATCTTACTAGACTAATCCAACTGTATTTTCTCTCGGCTAAAAAGATGAAAAAGGTAGCAATTGCAGGTAGCCATGTGAATATGGCTAACCATCCTGGGATCTGGGATCCTCCAGTGTCTTTGACTACACTAATAATTAAATCCAATGATAGAAATAGAACTATAATTGACGCCAATAGAATGCCTAAGCTCTCTAAATTATATTTGCCATACGGAAATCTCTTAGATCGTTTGTAAACTATTCTCAGCACTATCGAATAAAAAAACGCTGAGAAAGTATCAATAAAACCGTGATATGAGTCAGCTATTAGAATGAATGACCCATACCACGAGCCGAATACAAATTCAACTAAAGACAAAGGAAGAAGGAAAGCTCCCATAAATAGAAAAATTCGGGAGGCTGAATTTAGACCCTTTAACGAAATCAATGTACATCACCTCACTCGACACCTCAATGTCGCCATAATATATGCAACTATACATAAAAGGATTTCCGGCTAATTGAATTCATGATTATTTTAAGACATATTCCTTTTCGTCCAGGAGAAATATTTTCGTAAAAACTAAAAAAGTTATAATAAAAAGTTAACTTTTGGTCAACATAACGTCCTTTATCAAAGCGAAGGGGACTCTGGTTGGCGTTTCGACCTCCCACCACATCTGTTTGTAAGTTGTTTTCGATAGTTCTACCAAATTTTTAATTATTACAGATAATTTATCAGATATCCTAACTCTTTTGACTCTACCTATGGGCTTACCGTTCTTGTACGCAATAACGGCATCTCGACCAACGGTGGAGAACTGACCTTCGTAATAGTTCTGTAACCTAGTATACCAATTATTGTTAAAGAATATCACGTTACCATCAGTCAAGGATCCCTCATCCGCGTCCCCACCGTCAACCTGCAATGACCATGGCTTAGGATCTACCCAACCAGCGTTGCCAGTAGATTTTTTGTTGAATTTTTTTGCTAATGAGTTATTAAAAAGAAAAGTCCTCAGAACGCCGTGCTCTATTATCGGTTTATTGTAAGTTAAGGTTCCCTCGTCATCAAAGTTATAGCTACCTACTAGATCGTTTTTAGCCATATCCCAGAGAGTAAACTTTTCAGAAGCTACAATATCTCCCTCTTTGGATTTAGCTAAAAACGACATGGAAGACATTATGCTATAAGCAGATGACATCAAGCCTATTATTTCCACTAAGTTAGCTAGAACCATAGGGGATAAAACTATATCATGTTTTCCTTCTTCAATCTGAGCTTCTCCATCTATTGAAGCGTACTCTTTTGATTTCTTAACTGCCTCTATTATCTCAGATTCATTGAAAATGGAGGATACGTTGGACCATTGACCAGATCTTCCCTTATCTATGCTCCTGAAATAACTCACATTAAAACTTCTAGTTTCGTCGCCTTGGAAACCGTAAGAGGTAAAGACCCTTTTCCTAATCTTCACTAAATTTAAAGTACCATATAGAGGCATTTCTGCAGAATCAAGTATTTTTTCCACTAATTTGTTAGGTTCTTTAAGATAATATTCTAATTCTTTATCAGAATAGTCTACCTTGATAGTTCTGTCATTATTGGATATTATAGGTGTCATATCAGTTGGCTCTAGTAAATTTAACTTCTCGTTTAGAGATTCTAGGTTAGTATCCATTTCATGAATTGTTGAAAATGTTGTTGTTAAAAACTTATTTTTCCTAGAAAGCAATAAAGAAACTGGACTGGTTTTCCATCTTTGAACAACAGTAACTTTAGAGTCTGCGAACTTTATCATCGTTGACTTATTATCTAATAAAATTAGACTAAACGAATCACAACTTTTTCTAAGCTTATCTAGTACTTTGTCCATCCTAATCGCCCAATTTCTTCAAGCTGAGACCTCTTAATCTAAGATCTGGCCCGCCCATCCAGACTGGTACTCCTTGAGATGGCTCTCCTTTACCGCACATTCCTGCATAGAAAGACAAATTGTTATCGACAGCAACAATTGAATTGTAAATCTGTCCTGTATTTGCTTCAAATACTGGGAAAAGAACTGGAGAGCCCAATTCTCCTTGCTTAATTTCATAGGCTTCTAGACCTACGTACCTTTGGCTCCATCTAAGGTCATCTATGTTCCATTCCATAAACGATTTTATAAAGACTCCTTCCCTTATGTCCTCTATCATCTCATCAAAGGTAATTGAAGAAGGCAAAAAGAAGGTGTTAGACATCCTTATTATGGGTTCCGCGGTAAAGTCTGAAGTCCTAACGGACCCATTACTCTTAACCCCAAATGAAGACGATGTAGATCTATCATATAGAAGTTCACTTATCATCCCATCCTTTATAAGGAATTTCCTCCTTGCTCTTACTCCTTCATCGTCGGACAGGAAAAAACCCATGCTATAAGGTAAGGTAGGGTCGTCAACCACACTTACAGATTCACTTGCGAAATGCCTATCTGATTTGATATCTCTCCCTGTCAAATAGCTCATGCCAGCTTGTGCACCCTCTCTTCCTAACACTCGGTCTGCTTCAAAAGGATGTCCCGCGGATTCATGGGCTATAATACCTGCTATCTGTCCGCTTAACACTATGTCTGAAATCGAGGAAGGTGTAGCCTTAGCCTTAGCTATTACTTCATTGAAAGATTTTACTTTCTCGCTTAGATATTCTTGAAGGTTCCAGGAATTCAAGACTTCATATCCTCCTGCAGATCCAAGCTCGTCAGAAAAAGCATTTATGCTTCTATCCCCCTCTCTCATTACTATGGAATACATGTTCCATACTCTTGGTATTTCGGAATGAACTGAAGCACCGTCTGAGGTTATTATATCCTTTTTTTCAAATAACTCTATATATATCAATTCAAATGATAATATCTTACTCGATATCTTTATGCCTTCAACGTCTTTCATTACGTTTTTCATGAACTTTATCTTTTCTCCCAAAGAAACTAAATCCAGAGGGGTCTTCTGAGTTACCTTATACTCTCCAACGAATATGTCTTCAACCTTTCCAAAGGAGTTAGACCAAGGTCTGGCACTCAACGGATGAAAGTATTCCAAGTCTTCTTTTATCTTTTCTTTACTCGGAGAAGAGAAAAAATAAATTATATTATCTTTGACCACCCTCAACGAGAAACCTGCAGATTCACTTTGATTAACACTAGTGGTAAGACCGTTTAATATATTAAAGTCCTGAATCTTAAGAGCGTGATGTCTAGCCTCTATGTAATCAAAGCCCCTCTTTTCTGCATACTTTAAGAGCCAATCTAAGTCCTCAACGTTGGCTGACATGAAACTACATATAAACTCCGTTATTAATAACCTTTGATAACTAGATCAGGAAAAACTTAAAATTAAAGAGTGCGAGAAGTCTTCTTGATATAACATGAGCAAGGAGCAGAAAACTGAGGAGATAAACACCATAATGGACCTCATAAAAGCTCTATTCAAGGACGATAATTGGTATCTGGGAGGTTTCATAGTTGCTTTAATATTGTTCATCCTATTTGACGTAGCTGCCTTTACTCCACATTAAATAATAAAATAAGTAGCTATCTAATGGAAAGATATATAAGTTTAGTTAAGAATGTTTTTTTCTGAGATGCCAGATGCCCAGAGTAAACATAGCAGCTGATGCTGAACTTATAGAAGAGCTGGAGCAGGAAGCAAAGAAGAGAGGTTACACTATATACGCACTTACCAATATTGCTATAAAATCTTTGCTAAAATTGCTTAAGGAAGGAGAAGACGCAAGCGTTCTGGAGAACATAGTAGAATATCATAGGTTATCCAGCTCTTTAGACCTGGTTCCAGTTACGTCTTGGTATCTTGAAAATATTACAAGACTAGCTTATGAAAAAGATCCCAAAGAATACGAGAAAGTTTGTGAGGGTGTAGGAGAACAGATAGGATCTTACTTGAAATCTAAGGCGAACGACATAAACGACCTAATGGAAATTTATAACAACATAAAAACGCTAATGCCGATCAGGGATGTGCAGATCAAGGATTCCAATGGAATGGTTGAATTTAGAATATATGGTACTGGATTCAGTGCAATATCTACTTTATGTGCAGCTAGAATTTTCTCAAAGATAGGAGAAAGTTTCGGGTTAGAAATTAAGAAGGTAGACGCGTTGGCGGGTGGGATTGTTACCCTCGTAGGTAAGTTCTCAAGCCCATCCAGCAAGTTGATTACATGAACCAATTAGTCTACATATGACAGATTGAGTTTCTAAAACGTAATTACTAATTGACACTAGGGAGGATGCACGTTTATATACTTCTTGGCTAAAGTCACCATGAGGAAAACCTCCAAGACCAATTATCCAATCCTCTCCTAGCTCGCAAAGATAGGACGGCGGTTTTTTCTCGCCATTTTCAGTTAAGAGAGCTAATTTATATTTGGAAAGTATGTCGTCTAAAGTCTCATCTAAAATCTCTATGAGAGGAGTTTGAGAATTTGGAGGTATCTTACGATATTCGAACAGTTGTTCCATGAGTCCCAAAAACCTATCGTAATTTTTTGGTGGTCTAATTTCTGGATTAACCTTAATAATAATAGAATTTATAGTATGAATATACAGATTTACCTTTATAACTGGATCGGTAAGCAACAAAACCATAGCGGAATGAATTATGTCTGGTCTTCCTCTCTTCTCTTTGTCCTTAAGGTTCTTCATTGCGTGATAGTGAATTGACACGTCCAGTATAGTTTTACTCGCTTCTCTCTTCCTTCTCCTGGCATTGTTTTTTACTGCCGGATGATCCAATAGTTCCTTCGGCACTGTCTCCAATGCAGAGTCAAGAAGTATAACGTTAAGAAACATGAAAGGCTTAATTGTATGTCATTTAAAAGATTGATTATGGCAATAAAGGCAAGGTTTAGGATATACGAGCTAATAGAGATGGGCATAAACGAAGTAAAGAAGGGTAACGTGGAAAGGGGAAGGGATTACGTAAAACTAGCCATTGAATATGCTAAGAAGGGTTCAATCAAAATACCAAGAGAATACAAGAGGAAATACTGCAGAAATTGCTTTGTTCCGCTTGTTATAGGTATAACGGAAAGCAGAAGAGTAAAGTCAAAGATCTTAATAAGGCGTTGTATGGAATGTAATTGGATAAGAAGATATGACCTCAGAGGACTTAGTAAAGAAAGTGAGGGCATCTCACTCGACGCTAAGGATAGGCAAAAACGGAGTAAATGATGGGCTCATAAATGAAGTTAATAGAAGACTAAAACAGGAAAAGGTCATTAAAATAAAGGTTGCAACTGAAGACGATGTTAAAGAAATTGCTGCAATTGTATCAGAAAAAACTAAAGCCAAACTTATAGAGATCCGCGGATTTACTTTCATATTGGCTAAAGATGATAGCTTTTGATGTCATTAGGGCTACCGGTCATAATAATGTAAAAGGGACTCATAGAAATACGTTGGAGATAACAAAAGACGATTACCTAACGCCTAGAGGAGATTGCATAATCGGTATAAACGCCGATAAGGCACTATCAGACTTAAAGGAAGAAGTTAAATCAATAATTAAAAAAGAGGGAAGCTTCATTTACGTTATTTTAAAGGTGAAAAACCTAATAGACATTGTTGAGGGAAGAGGTTCGTTATATTTACCCTTATCTAATTCGGAAAAAATTATAGTGAGGCGATCTAACTTCATTTCAGATTCTACCATTATGATCCATGCAAATAAGGCAGCTAAAAACATAAGAAGAGATCTAATAAATGAGCTTAGAAAAGAAGAAGAGCTAATCTCCTATGTCGTTGCATCTGACAGTCCCCTTAAATATGAAGAGATCCTTGGCATAGTCATTAACTCTAGACCAGACAACAGGAAAAATCTTCTCTGAAGCTTCTTCCTCATTCTTGCTTAATACGTAAAAAATCACCTCATTTCCGACCCTACATAGCTCTGCCTTAAATTTTTCTACCATAGTTGGATTGTCTGCTATGACAACGTTGAAGGCAGAATCTCTAAAAGGAAGAAAAGAAGAGTCGTATTGCAAAATGTCAATCAATCTATCTAACTTATTCAAAATGGCGCTTTCCTTCAAAAGAATCAAACCGTCCAAGTTTAAGTCCCCGGAAACCACCCTTACGTTCTTCTTAGCTATAAGGAGGGAAAATGGTCCGTAACCCGCAAACGCATCCAAAACTGGTCCTTCCTTTACGTAATCTCTTACACGTATCCTTTCGTTAGACATCGAGGGATTTACATAGACCTTAGAAACGTCAACTAGAAATTTAATCCCTGCCTCTTTGTATTCAGTAACGGGGTTGTCAACACCGCGTATCAACTCCACTTCATTTACCCTAAGTTGGCCAGAGACCTTTCTCCTTAGGTAAACCGACCTTACTTTCTTGTAAATTTCCATTATGTGGGATGCCGCAGCGTCATAGTCCTTATCTCCTTGTTCGGTAATTAGGGCTATTTCCCCTATAATGTAAAAACTCCTTAAACCTGGAACCACATAACTTAACTTCTTAGGTTTAGACTTTAGTTTAGGCTCGCATTCCTCAACTTGATAAGATCTGTAATCTAGCACAGGTATATAAACAGAGTTACCCTGAAAAATTGGAGAATAGCTAGGATCTACTTTAACTTGTCTTATTACCTTGTTATATTCCTTCCTATCAACTTTTATGCAAAAAACCATAATTCGAAAAAAGTCTTGTATTTACTCCTTCTTAAACTTGCTCATCTCGGAGCTATGACCGGCAAAAAGAGATGCACGTGGATCGATATATTTTTTGGCAACACTTATAGCTATTGCCGCTTGCCCGAATCCCACTGCAATTAACGCAAGTTTGGCAGAACCGTCCTGCTCCGCTATATCTCCTGCGGCATATACTCCAGGTAGATTAGTCTCCATTCGTGCATTAACTAGAACACTTCTACCCTTCATGTTTAATCCCCACTTAACCATGTTACCTAATTCGCCCTTATGACCTATACTGATTATCACCGCGTCTACGTCAAGTACTTTCTCTTCGTTAGTTCTATTGTCGAAAATTACTGCCTGAGTAACTTTGGTTCCGTCTCCTTTAACTTCCTTTAGCTCGTGCCAAGTGTAAACTGTAGCTACGTCGTACATTTCCTTAACGCTTCTTTCATGCGCTCTGAACTGATCCCTCCTGTGGGCTAAATACACCTTCTTTGCAACAGGAGCTAAAGTTAAAGCCCAATCTACAGCTGAGTCTCCTCCCCCTATTATCAGAATGGTCTTACCTTCAAAGTCTTTCTTCCTTTTCACTGTGTAAAATACTCCCTTATTCTCATATTCAACTTCTCCCTTTGCGCCGAGCCTAACTGGCTCTATCTTGCCTATACCTGTAGCTATCATAACTGACTTTGCCTTATAAGATCCTACGTTAGTTTTAATCACCCACATGCCATCCTCGGTTCTCTCTAAGCCGTCAGCAAGTTCATTTAATTTAAACTCTGGGGAAAACATTTTAGCTTGCTCTATTAAGTTCATAGCAAGGTCATATGCCTGAATTCCTGGAAAACCGCCAACGTCATAAACCATCTTCTCAGGATACCATTTTATTAACTGACCGCCTAGCTCGTCCTGTGCTTCAATCACAACAGCCTTCATATCACGAAGGCCAGCGTAGAATGTTGAGAAAAGCCCAATTGGACCTCCGCCTATTACAGCTATGTCATACTCGCCCATTAATTACCCTCCGGTCTTTCTTTACAAGCTTATACTATTTAAACTTTTACTTATCTATCTTACACATTGGGTTATTACTATGGAAAAACAACTAATTGAGATTTTGCTGATATTGGCTTTAGCTACGTTCCCAATATTGATGGGATCATGGATATACATGTATAGAAAAGTCATAAATGGGGGATTAGAGTACGTAGGGGAAAAATACAACGAAAAGAAAATAGTGATTCCCCCAGGAAAGTTTACCGTTGTAGAAGTGAATGGAAAATGTGTAATGGTCTCTGAAGGAATGAACTCATGGTTCACGATAAGGATAAACGGTGGAGTGAGACAGAGAGTATTTAAAATAAGACTCATTAACACCAAGGGAAATCTTACCATAATAAATGAAAGTAAGACGATGTCCCTTTCAATAAATATTAGATGCGAAGCCTCAGCTTAAAGAGAAATGACGTCAGTGCCATAGCTATAAGTAAATTTACTATCCATATAAAATACCCACTAAAGCTACCTATTGGTTGAAGGGACATTCCCAGTAAAATATCTATGGTATTTACTTCCGCTAAACCTATGCTTGAACCCTCCTTAGCAATTGAAGTAGTGAGTGAATACAACACTGAAATTGCCAATTCGTTGAAAATGCCTACTATAAAAATTGCTGGCAAAAAGGCTTGCGTGTATAGAAGTAATGATGGGACAGTACCCAAAATTGAGGAAATTAAGAAAAGTCTTAACTTACCGACTTTATCACCTAGAAAACCAAGAGAACCCCCTAGCATTGACGATAAGAGAAGAAGTCCCGTGAACTCGGAGCTAGAAACTAATGATATATGAAGATAATATAGAGAAAAAGTAGGAAATAGCTCTCCTATAACGTAATAAACTCCCCATACGCCAGCGGTAGAAAGACCTAAGTAGAATATCCTCTTGTCCCTTACGACGTTCCAATTGGGTTTCAAATCTGACTTGTCAAGATAACATAAAACTGAGGAGAACAATGTCATCAAAGATATTAATGCAAATGATATGAAACCAAGATAGCGCTCAAGTAGTATCCAGTTTAAACCTAACAACCCTCCAAGAGAAAAAAGGGAATTATATATGCCCAGAGCTGTAGAGGGTCTATCCTTATTTAGAAGGACCAGTAATCCTCCCCCGCTGGAGAAAAAGAGGGATGCACCTACCCCAGCTAACATGTAGGAAAGAAGTAACTGGAGAAAAGATCCTGAAAAGTAAACCAGTAGGGGCGATAAAGACATTATCAATAGACCAGAAACCAGACTCCTCCTTAAGCCTATTTTTGAGGCTATAAATGCAGAAGGTAATTGCATTGAACCTGAACCTATAAAAAACGAGAGAGGCACTAGTCCTGCGAATGACAATGGAAGAGAATATTTTTCTATAATGGAAGGTAGAAGAGGAGCTAGATAGAACCACTGTATTGCGTATATAATCCTTGCAAAGAATATCCGTTTCCCATTCATTAGGTTGACAAGGCTAGATTACTATTAATAACTTCCTTAATCAGTGAATCTTAGATGAAGTTTAAAATCATTAATAAACCTTCAGAGGCTGTACTCAAGATTGCAGAGTCAGTAAGAAAGATAGGGATAGAGAAGGGCTTCGATTATACCGACAATGATGCTGATTTCGTTATTGCAATAGGTGGAGATGGAACTCTATTGAGGGCAATTAGGGAAGGAAAACCTATAGTAGGAGTTAAGGCTGGAAGAAGAGGTTTCCTCATGGATGTGCCAAAGGAAAGGATAGAAGAAGTCTTCGATAGAATAAGAAGTGGAGATTTCAAGGAGGAGAAATACATATTGTTGGAGGGCGAATTCAATGGAAAGAAGGTGAAGGCATTTAATGAAATTGGAGTAATGTTCGACAGACCAGAGGCCATACAAGTTCAAGCCAAGTTCGGAAGAAATGAGATATCAATTGAAGGAGATGGGATACTGGTTTCCACTCCACAAGGAAGCAGCGGATGGAGCATGTCGATAACTAGGAACTTGGTGAGCAAGAATCTAGAAGCATTGGAGATAGTATTCGTTAATCCAATTTATCAACCTTTAAGATCTTTAGTTATAGAACTCAGTCCAATTACCTTGAAAATGCTAAACAAGGGATATATTCAAACAGCTAGAGTAGTAGCTGACGGTGAAATATTTTCCTTGATGAAAAGTTGCGAAGAAATGACAGTTAAACCTGCAGAGGAAAAGGCTATACTCATGAGGTTTTTCGAGCTGGACACGATAAGGGAATCGCTATGGACAAGATAATATTAGATACTGCTGGCTTCCTAGCTGGAATAGAGAATGCCTTCCCGAGGGTTTATACTACTGCTGAAGTCATTTCGGAAGTTAAAGATTCGAGCTCACTAATGAACCTCAACATGGCTATATCTAGCGGGAAGGTAATCGTCTTTAAGCCAAAAGAAAGTAGCGTTAAGGAAGCCTTAAGTTATGCTTCTAAGGTTAAGGACTATTCTCTATCTAAAACAGACATTTCCATTCTTGCACTTGCACTTGAATTAAAGCCGTGCGTGGTATTCACAGACGATTTCTCTCTGCAGAACGTTTTAAAAATTGCAGAAATAGATTATAGATCGGTTAAAGTTAATAGAAAAATCAATGAAATAAGAGAATTCTACTATAAATGTGAGAGTTGCGGAAAAACTTATAGCAAGTACATAGAGAAGTGCAACATATGTGGGAGTAGAGTTATAAAAACTAGGAGAAATAATCATTAAAATGAATTACTTCCCAATGGAATAATAGTGCTTATTTAAATGAAGATAGACTATAAAGAGTTCAGAAATCTTGTACCAGCTACAAGAAAGTTCAAGTATCTAAATCATGCAGCAATTTCACCAATACCTTTACCGGTATTAATGGAGGCTTTCCAATTCATGTATGAAGTGTCAGAAAGCGGTTCTATTGGAGTTAACTATGCAGAGAGGGATGACCTATTTTACTTAAGGGACAACATTTCTAAGTTAATTAGTGCATCGCCGGAAGAAATTTCTTTAGTCCCTAATACATCTTTCGGGATAAATATAGTTCTACACGGAATTGGACTTAATCAAGGGGACGAAGTACTTACTGACTCGTCCGAGTTTCCAGCTATACCAGCAGCATCGTCAAAATTAGAGAAATTAGGAATTAAAGTTAAGATTGTCAACGTGAGACCAGAGACTTTCGAGTACGATATAATAGACAAGATAAACGAAAAAACAAAGTTAATCGCAATAAGTTCCACTAGTTTCCTTACCGGAGTTTCTCCTAAACTATCATTGATTTCCAAGGAAGCTAAAAGAAATGGATCGTATCTATTAGTGGATGGAATCCAGACTGTGGGAGCGGGAAAAATAAGCGTTGAAAAAGACGAGATAGATTTCCTAGTAGCTGGAGGTTACAAATGGCTTATGTCCCCTCAAGGATCTGGTTTCCTATACGTCAGGAAAGGATTAATTGAGGATCCACCATGGTACGGCTGGAGAGGAGATTCTAATTATGAAAAATTTGACATACACCCATTTTCTCCAGATAAAGGACCTAGAAGATTCGAGTTAGGGGCTTATCCCTTAGCTCCTTTGGTGGCCATGAATAAGGCTATTGAAATTATCAGGGACAATGAAGATACGATATATGATAGAGTGCTGTTGTTATCTAAAGTTAACATAGAATGCCTAAGCGATAAAGGAATGGAAGTGGTAACCCCAATGGAGAAAAGGGTCGGTATAGTTACAGTTAAAAGTAGGAACTCCAAAAGAAGCGTAGCCGAACTTTACAAAGAGGGTATAGTAGTTTCCCCTAGGGGGGAGAACGTAAGAATATCAGCACATTTTTACAACGACGAGGAGGAGGTCAAGGAAGCTTGCGAAAAGTTAGCTATAATTGAAAGAGAGATTAACTTGTAAATTTTACTTAGTTAAAAATATAACTCGTTTAACTATTTTTAGAAATAATATAGCTCTTATATGTAATATTAATTTCTTTTTTATACCTAAATTATTTCTTATCTATTAGAATTAATTTATTATCTGTAAAATTTATGAACTTGGAAGCTGTCTCAATAGAATAGCCTTGCCTTACGAAGATTGGAAGATCATCAATTGACTCTACACTGTTCTCTCCTTCGAAAATATCTCCTTGAAGGTTAGCCCACTTCCCTTTTGGTAAATAGACTTCCCTTCTATTAGTTCCCTTTTGGAGTATTGGAGCAAATAATATGCTTGAACCTACCATAAACTCATCACACCTATATGAACTGTCATCTTGAGGGAAATAGTAAGGTAATGGCCTTAAAACTGGATGGCCTTTTTCATTAGCTTCATCAACAAGCTTCTTAATGTAAGGCAGAAATTCATATCTGAGCTTTATCACGTCCTTTATTCTCTTCCTCCAAGGTTCAGGCAAGAGATATATTTCCTGATCTTCTCCGCCTTTAGCTTTGTGATTCCTAAATAACGGCATAAAGAGTGCTGCCTGAAAATATCTGAGCAATAGTTCGTAATCCCTGCTTGTTCTTATTCCGCTTTCTCTCCCTGAGAAACCTCCTATGTCGAAACCTACGTAGGGAACTCCACTAATTGAAAGGCTCAATGTAAGGGACAACTGAAGTCTAAGATCGTCCCAACTGCTTACGTTATCTCCGGTCCAAACTACTGCGTACTTATGTATTCCAAGATATCCGCTCCTAGATAAAATAAATGGATCCTTCCCCGTCCTTCTGAAACCATCAAATGTGGCTTCAACTTCCTTTAAGCCATACGCATTATGCAAAAGTTCGTGTGGTATCCCTTTATGAAATGACTCTCCAAAAGTACCTTTTCCAAGCACAGCAGGTTCGTTCATATCAATCCATATTCCGTCTACGTTGTATTCTTTAATCCATTCTTCAGTTTTCCTAGACCACCATTCCTTAGCCTCATTTGAGAAGAAATCAATCCATGCACATTTGCCAGGCCACATATCATCAATATATATTTCTCCATTCTTGTTCTCCACATAAAGGCCAAGAGCTTCCCTAAAGGGGGGATAGCTCTGGTCCACCTTAAGGCATGGACTGAATATAGTTACTACCCTAACGTTCCTTTTATGCAATTCTTCTATCAGGCTTTTAGGGTCTGGGAACTTATTTTTGTCCCAAGTAAACATCTTGTATTGTTCCATATAGTCTATATCAAGATAGACCACTGAAATCGGCACGCCTTCTTTTAAGTGTTCATCTATTATATTAATCAAGGTAGACGAAGGATAGTAAGAATACCTGCTTATCTGATAACCTAAGGACCACTCAGGTAACTTAAATGGATATCCTGTGAGCTCAGATAATAATTCAAAAAGTTCTTCCATACTCTTTGTTTCCAGAACGTATAAATCTAAACTGTTATCAACGAAGCCTAAGGATATCTTATCATATATTATATTACCTATATCTGCAATTCCCTTACTAGCATTATTGAAGAGAACTCCAAGTATTTTTTCTTTATCTATTGAAATAAAGAAATTAATTGACTTATACATCGGATCAGTGTACCAATTATAGTGTCCTCCTACATCTATGTTCCAAAGTGAGAACGTGAACCTTCTTCTATCTAACTCGAATGCCCTTTCTCCCATACCCAATATGTGTTCTCGAATGCCCAAGTCTTTTTGTACAACTATCTTAAAAGTGTCTTTACCTATGCTATAGTTCTCCAGGACAGTCACATAGGGCAAATCTGAGGCTTGAATAAAGCCTAAGTCTTTAAATGATACCGGAGGAGACGGGTCGTTGACTCTAACATTATAAACAGTACCACGTTTTTGACTAACCTTCCTTATATCTACTTTCATAGGTTTTACTATTGCGAACAGTTATAATTTACTTTTAGGAACAACTAACTCCTAGCAGGCTTTCAGGATTTTATGAATGCTTTCTTTTACTATTTATAGACAATAAATATTAGATTCTTTATCTGAAGTGAGAGCCAATAACTTTATCATTATAAGATTGGATAAAGTAATTTTATTTATAGATTATAGAGGTATACAAGAGTTTAAACTCTCAGCTTGTATTTATTCTTTACATACTCAAATTTTCCTACAAGTCCATTAGTCCTATTTTCATGTTAAAAATAACGTTTTCTTATAGTTATCCCCTAGATTCCGCCTCGTTAATCAAGCAGTATTAAATATTGAAAATTATTAATATTTTTCGCTCAATCTATTAATTTAAAATATTTTCACTTCTTTCTATTTCTTTTCTTTGGATTATCTTTTTTCTTCTTGGCTTTTCTTTTTACTTTAACTTCTACCCTTCCTTCACTTTGGTAGCTTTCATTGCTTGGATTGGAAGATCTAGCAGCTAAAGCCTTCTTCAATTCTCCTACTATCATGAAGTAGTCCCTGAACCACAAGAGAACTGCTCTATCCTTGTCGATTTTAACTAGACCGTACGGATGTATTATTCTAGAAATATTAGAATATATGTTCTCAAACCTCTCGCTAGGATAACCTACAATGTAACAACCTAAACCTATGAGAGCGCTAACCTTTGGCATGGCTAAGGTTAGATAATCTGCCTCTTTCCCACATTTACACTTTAGCCTTTCCTTTAAAGGAAAGTCCTCCATATTCCTTGAATATTCTGGGAACTCTAAGTGTTTCCTACAAACCGGTTTTCCAATTAAATAAATAGTATCCCGATCTATCGGTGGCTTCCCTCCTGTTGTTTTCTTCAGCCTACCGATAACCTCTCCGAAATGCAGAATAGTATATCCTGCGTCAACCATTCTATGCCATTGCCTTTTCCTCAGAATTTTCTCGTAATCCTTTGTTGTATTTTCGATAAAAATTGAAAGAAAGATTCTCTCCAGCAAAAACCTATTTGACTCCTCTGCGGAGTGTAAGTTTCCTTTCATTGCGTTCATATAACCGTTATCTATCAATGTTTCTATTTCGTCCGCAAACAGCATTCCCTTATATAGCTCCTTACTCTCCTTTATGAATGATCTAACAGTCTTATACAGACCACTCCATCCTTTAGGCACGTTATCCAAAATATCTAATGTCTGCCTTTTTGAGGTACATAGATCGTCTGTGAAAAACCTTACTGCCTTTTTGCACTCCTCCAGTTTACATTTATCAAATAATATCTTAGCTTCGTCTTTGTCGCACATTTTCAAGCTCCTCTAAAATTGCAGAAGCTGCTGTAATTACGGGTTTTTCACCTTTTAATTTATCTAAAATGGGTATAGTAGAAAGAATGGTACAGGCAACGTAGATTGAATCTACCTCTTGATTCCTATGACCTATAGATACTGAGTCCTGGACAAGTTGATATGGCGTAGATGCTATCGCCGGACCTCCTGTTCTTCCCATCGCAATTGAACCTATTACTTTAAATCCGAAATCCCTTAACCACTTAACTTCATAATCATGTCTAAATTGATTGTAAGGAGTAACTAAAAATACATTTTGAGAACCCTTTCTTTTTAGGGTATTTATTATGGATTCTGTTGAAATTACTACTGGAACTGAAAAGAATTTCTTAAACTCATTCCATCCCCTCTTTGAAAATACACCGTATGATCTAGCATATATAATGACGTCTGCATCTTCTATATCATGTTTCATCTTTGAGAGTTCTTCAAATGCTTTACGTCTCTCCCTTTCTGACTCTCCATGTCCAGGAACGTACTTCATGTAGAAAGTTCTCAAATCACTTAGTACCATCTTTAGATCTTTTTCAAGAGTGGTATTTTCCGATGATATTATCAATGAAACTTTCATAAGTTTCAAATGCTGGTTTAAGGATATTATTGTTGCCCCTTTGTATATACTTCGTATATTTTCTTCAATTTCTCTAGTAATGAGATTGCATGTTCCTTTCTTATTTCAAAACCCTCTCCTTGAGGTCTAGGGTGAAACTCCCCATGTAGCTTTTCGGCATTTACAAAGTCAATTGTTATGGAAGAATCGTTCAATTTATAGGACAAATATTCAATAAAAGCGTAGTAAGAATGATAGTCGTTTATTTCCATATCTTCCTTAAGAGCAATTAGCTTAATTAGATAAGATAGACTTAACCAATAATGCTCTCCAGCTTGAGTCAGATCATTTTCCTCTATTTTCTCTGCTAACTCTAGGTGAAGTTGAGATAAACTTTGAAGAAGATCTTCTATTCCGCGTTTTCGTGTGGAAATTAACACATCTACTAAGAACTCCTCTTCGCTTTTTCTTTCTTCCTCAGATGCCTTTCTTATAAAATTATAGACTAACTCGCTCAATTTCTTTAACCTATTATATTAAAGAAGATAAAGCCAAAATACCTTTCCTTGAATCTATAAGCTACGCCTTCCTTAAGGCTTCGTTAAAAATGTCTTTGAGGAAAAAGTTGCTGTAATTTTAGACCTTTGAATACCAAGTTCAACAAAAAAGGATACACTGTACTGAGTTTCAATGATAAATGAACATATAAACTTTTAATTAAAAAATCTTAATCTTCTATTAACTTTTAAGCTAAAACATGGATAAACTTTTAAAATAAACAGAAACAAAGAGATCTAAATGTGCAGAATGTTCGCTTATTACGGTTCATCCTCAAGGATGTTAAATGAACTTATATCGTGTCTAAAAATGAGTTCCGAAAAGGATCCTCTGAACGGAAGACCACATGACAGCGGATGGGGTTACGTTATAATAAAAAGGGATTCGATTAGTTACTATAGGTCTGGTAAACCAATTTTCAGAGAGAGCGTGCCAGTTTTCTTAGAAGATGATGATATGATAGCAATATTTCACGCTAGAAAAGCTACAACTGGGAAGATAGGCTCACAATTCTCCCATCCTTATATGGAAACTAACATAGAGGGAACCCATTTCTTCGCTCATAACGGTACTGTAAATAAAGAGGAACTAGGAAAGAAAATGGGATTAACACAGAAGGAATTTTCAAAATATGTAGACTCTGAGCTCGCCTTTAAGTATTATTTAAGTACGAGGGATATAGAAACCATAAAGCAAGCCACGGAAACAGCACTCAACATATTCTACGCAAAGGTTGATAGGGATACACAGGATGTCGAATTAAAATATTTAAATTATACAACACCAGATCACGATAAACCATATTATCATCTATACATGGATACCAGCGATGGAATAGCAATATATTCGTCCTCTTTAGCCTTCATCTGTAAGGGGCTTTCTAGGCAGAGGGTTCCGCAGGGATTTAACATAGTAGGGAGAATGAAAATAGAGGAGAAAGAGTTACAGCTAGCATGAATCTTATTATTAGTTATTTTTATAATAAAAAAAATCTAGATAATAAGCATAATTTCTAAGCTATCCAGAAAGATTTAAAGCAAATAAGATGTATCTAAATCTTATGAATATGTGGAGAAGAATAATCAGATGGTATATCCTGCTAAGGCTATTAAAGGTTCTAACTAAAAAGAGAGGTAGATGGACATGATGGAGACCGTGAAGAAGGAAATAAGCAAGAGACTAGAGGAACTATCCAAGGAGTTTTACGAGAACGTGATACCACCATTAGACATATACGAAAATGAGGGATTCCTTTACATTATAGCCGATCTACCTGGATTCTCTAAGGATTCAATAAAAGTTAGATTACTTGGAGAGAATTATCTTCAGATAATTGCAGAAAGAGAAAGTAAAATTGAAGGAACCAAGTACATATCACAACGCCCAACAAGAATAGACAGGAAGATAAGGTTACCACTTAGAGTCAAGTCAGATCAACAAATAGCAGCTAAGTACGATAACGGAGTGCTTACTATAAAAGCACCAGTACAGTCTGGAGGAGTAACGATTAAAATCGAATAAAAGACAAACCGAACAATGCTATTAATATGGATAATATATCATTTTCTGTAATAATATACACAATTATTGCAGAAATTATTAAGATCTGAGGAAGGTAACTTCTTTTTTCTTTCCTTGCAGGTATGATAGGTTTCTTCTTTTTACCCAGAAGAGAGTCCATAATCCTCTTACGGATATTCTGCAGAACTTCTCTGCCTTGTTCTAATATCACCTTTGTCTTATATCCTTCCTCATCGAGAAGCCTCTCTGAGAATTCAAGGAAATTGAACTCTGAGTAAATGTTTCTGCAGGTTCCTTCAAGAACACTTATCATTCTCAATGGAAGAACTAACTTATATGGTAATCTCAATGGAAATTTATAGAAAACTTGATTAGAGATATCTAAAAAATCCTCTACTTCCATTTGATCTACTTCTATTCCTTGTAGATTTTGCATAAATAGGTCTATCCCCTGAGCTAGAATCTCCCTATCAGCGTATGGATCTATGGCTCCTAAATCGTCCATAACCGACACCAAAGTATCGGCATCAAATGACGTAAGGGCATAATAAGCCCTCACTAAGATATTCCTAGTCTTAGCGTCAACCCTACCAACCATGCCAAAATCATAGATAACTAATTCCCCCTCCTCATTTACTCCAACGTTTCCTGGATGAGGGTCTGCATGGAAATAATCATTATTAAGTAATAGATTCATAAAAACCTTAAAAACCTTATATGAAAGGGATCTTCTGTCATATTTTGAAAGAACCTCCGTCGAAGTCACTTTCTCTGAGGGGACGTACTCCATGACTAAAATATGCTTGGTAGATTTAATGAGGGAAGGAACCTTCACACCTGGATATTCCTTCAAGGCTTCCTTTATGTTCCTTAAGTTGTTAGCTTCCTTGTTGTAATCCATTTCGTCAAATATTCTGGTCGAAAATTCATCAACGAAAGTTTTCATGAGATCTACAAATGTCTTATCTAAAACAAACCTTAACAGCGGAAGCAATCTTTTCATTATTTTTATATCATTAGATACAACTTTGTCTACGTTTGGTCTAACTACCTTTATAGCTACCTTTTTACCTTCCTTAGATTCTCCTAGGTAAACTTGCCCTAAAGAAGCAGAAGAGATGGGAACTTTATCTAACACTTTGAACTGTGTTCCGAGATCTTTCTCTAGTATTTCTCTCACTTCCTCAAAAGATGCAGGAGGTACTTCATCTTGAAGTCTAGATAGTTGCCTAATATAAGGTTCTGGCATTATATCAGGCCTTACAGAGAGGACTTGCCCAAACTTAATGAACGTAGGACCAAGGCTTATAATCACATCAGTTAATTTCTTTGCCTCTTCCTCCATTTCTATCTGGTCTAGTTTTTCGTCAGCTAGAATCTTCTTCCTGAATTCCCTGTAAGCTAAAATTCGAGGAGCAAGCTTCAAGATAATCTGGAGTTCCCTTTTCATCTAATTATGCTCTTTCTGGAGGGTTTTGTAACTTTCTCAAAGCTTACCTTGAAGGTTGTACAGTTTTGTTAGAATTTCCATCTTTGGATATGTTTTCATTTTGAATCTCCTTTACTGTATCCATAATCCTCAGTATAACCTCATGTCTAGGAGGTTCCTCGTATTGACCTCTGCACATAGCATCCACAACTATAACATATGAGCTGAGCGTGGTTTCAATAATTCTAACTGCTGGGTCACCTACTATGAAGTCTAGTTCCTTTAGCTTTTTGGTCAACCTAGGTATCATCACTCTTGGATCTATCGAATTAGGTATCTCATATCTAGTTCTCACTCTTCTTGCGTCTTCGTTATGAGAGAATACTGCTGCCTGAATCATAATGCTGTTAGGAATCTTCAACGGGACGCCATCATCGGTAAGTATTGACGTATAGATTAAGGATATATCTTGAACTACTCCCGTATAGCCTGGTATAAGAAAGTCATAGGAATAGTACTTAGGAGGATACGTAGCTAAATCTAGTCCGTATTGCCAAGTTGATATTGTAATTCTATCTCCAACAGAGAAGGGTCTAGAAGTGAATATAACTAAGCCTCCAAATATATTAGCGAGCATATCTTGGCTAGCTAAACCTAACACTAGACCAGTAACGGTTCCTCCGAAGAGTATGCTAGTAATTCCTATTTTAACTAATGCAAATACAGCAATTACAGTTACTGCATATCCTGTTAATTCAGTCAATATCTTAAGTCCCTCTCCAACCGTAGGTGAAATTGACTTGGAAGTTGCCTTCTTCACAATGTTAGCTACAATGTTGGTTAGAACTACTCCACCGAATAGTATTAGAACAGCATATACTATATTTATAATCGCAATATTACTAATAACGTGAAGAACATCGCTCAATATGAATACAGCTAGGCCTGCTATTATTATGATCACTAGTATAGAAATCAATATCCCTAATGTTATCTTAACTCCAGAAATCCTCATAATATATCAAGTAATACGTTTCGGTAAAAAACTTTCCCGTTAAAAGCTCAATAATTATAGAAACCCTTTCCAGAATCCTTCCCAGTTTTGCCTTCCTCTATCATGCGCTTCAGTAGATCAACAGGTTTATAGGCTTTATAACCCTTAGAATAAATTTCTTCTAGATTTTTAACTATTTTATCAAGGCCTATTTCGTCTGCAATTTTCATCATTCCCTTAGGGAAATTATAACCGTAAACCATTACATTATCAACGTCCTCCGCGTTAACTATGCCTTTTTCTATGAGAAAACTGCCCTCATTAACAGCCAGGGACATTATTCTGGCTGGATCGACCTTACTCTCTTGCGGTAGTTCAGGCTTTTTATACTTACCAGGATACGGATATACGTAGAAACCTTTGCCTGATTTCACTCCTAGTTCTTTATTAGCAATTTTCTCCTTATACATAAGGCAAGGAACATCCTCTGCTGATCCACTGCTAACTATAACGTTCCAAAGATCTACTGAAACATCCAAACCTACGTAATCCGCAAGCTCAAATATACCCATTGGGAGACCTACTTTCTTCCTTAAGGCACTATCAACCTCTTCCTTAGTTGCCTCATTGGACTCAACCTCTCTACAACCTTCCTGCATCAACCTTAAGTAAATTCTATTACCCACGAAGCCTGGTATCTCCTCCCTTAATCTGACTGGAACCTTATCTAAAGTCTTAGCAAGCTCAACTGTAGAATCCACAATATCGTTCCTAGTATACTTGCTTGGTATTACTTCAACTAATTTCATAATAACTGGAGGATTGAAGAAATGCATGCCTATAACTCTATCCGATTTACCTATACCCTCTGCTATAACAGATATAGGTATAGAAGACGTGTTAGTCGCCAATACTGCATGAGACGGAGTATTAGCTAGAATGGATGAGAATACCTTTCTCTTCAAGTCCAAATTTTCAGGAACAGCTTCAATAACAAAATCCTTATCCTTGAAAATATCATATGATGTTGAGAATGAAACTCTTGACATTATCTCCTCTGGGGTCTCCTTTAGACCGCCCCTGCTGCAGATCTTCTGCAATGATTCTACCATCTTTTCCTTTGCCCTATTTAAAAAATCCCAAGATATGTCAACTACAGATACCTCAAATCCCTTCATAGCTGATATTTCCGCAATTCCATGACCCATTGTGCCAGCTCCGACAATCCCTACTCGTTTAATCTGCATGGGATAAATCTCTTTCTAAAGGTATTTAGGCTTTCAGGAAGCTACCTTTTAAACCTTATTAATTGAAGAGAAAAATACCATGGCTCGTAGAATGTGTCCTCAGTGTAAGAAGGTAGATGAAATAGAAGTTATCCATGAAGGTAATGTAATCACCAAGAAGTGCCCACATTGTGGCTTCATTTATATTACGTATAAAGTTGAAAGGCAGGAGATACTTGAACATAAGGAGTAAGAGATAAGGAAAACTGTATCCTTTATTGCTAATATAAAAATTTGTTTATAAAAAATTAAAGATATTATTTCCAATCATAATAAAAGTTTATTTTACTATTAAAGTTGAGTCCACCTTGATTTCTTTATCGAGAGCAAATAGAAGATAATAGTCTCTATAAAGAGGGGGATTAGAAATAGCAAGTCCTCTTCACCTAGCCCAGCAGCACCTTGTGCTAATATAGCAGCAGAAGTGGTAGGAATTAATGAAAGAACGTAAACTTCCCATCCTTTTAACATACTGTAAGGGTAGAAAAGAGGTGGAATTGCTATGAAGAGAACTGGCAAAATGGAAGCAATGCCCCAGCTGTATCTAACGTGAGGAAGATAGCTAGCTATAAGAAAACCCAGTCCAGACGTCGAGATAAGTAGGATTAGCGATATGCCCAAGATTTCGGCTAAGGAGATTACATTGAGAATACCTTCAAATATTGAAAGAAAAACGTACAATATGATGCCTGGTAATGAAAACACCAGATTAGACAAAACTAAACCCAGTATGTATTCTTGAGGTCCTATCTCAGTAGTTACCAGCAAATCCTGCAAGTGAAGTTCCATTCTTAAAAAAGCGAAGTCGGTGAGAGATATGAGCCCGTTTTCTGCTACAACAGATAGAAGACCTCCTATTATTGCATAATCTAGTAAAGCCCCACGTGAAACTATATAAATTAGAAACAGAAGAGCCAGGGGAGAAGCTAAGTATCCGAGCACGTAAATCCATCCTCTTCTTATATTAGATATTCCATAAAACCAAACGAATGAAAGTATGAATTTTACGTTAATTCCTCATCACCACCGAAAAGTATGAATAAATCCTCTAATGAAATTGGTTTTATTACATATTTTCCTATGTACTCAGTAGCATCAGCGTACTTAACATATTTTATCAAGGTTCTCCCTACCTTAATGTCTCCTGTTCCCTCAACCCTTACTATATCCTTATACTTCTCAAGTAAAGAGAAAGGAGAACCCTTTACTACTAACCTTCCCTTATTGATCATAACTATTTCGTCAGCTAGCTCCTGAGCTTCCTCCATGTAATGTGTTGTCAATACAAGCTTACTATCCATGGATTTGAGGATAGACCATACCTCAAGTCTAGATAGTGGGTCTAAGCCCGTCGTTGGTTCATCCAAAAATACTACCTCGGCATCTGAGGCTAATGCCATAGCCACGAAGACCTTTCTCTTCATTCCTCCAGAGAGAGAATCCGTGGATTTATCCCTTACTTCCCAGAGACCAACCTCTTTTAAAACTTCTCTAGCTCTAGACTTAGCTTCCTGAATCGAAAAACCTCTGGAGGTTAAATACATCAACAGATGTTCATAAGACGATGAAATCCCGACCGGCTTAGCCTCTTGAGGTATAGAAGACACTATCTTCCTTACTTTCTTCCTGTCTTTTTTGATGTCATAACCCTCAACTAAGGCTGAACCAGAAGTCGGTTCAAGTTGTGTAGAAAGGATCCTCATGAAAGTGGTTTTCCCCGCTCCGTTCTTACCTAATAAAGTTAACGATTTTGAGCTAGAAACAAACGAAATGGAATCTAAAGCTTTAGTTCCGTCTGCATAGATTTTTGTAAGATCCTTAGCCTCAATCATAGAAAGGTACAACAAAAAATACGTTTAAAAAACTATGTAAAGCCTCCATTATTTTACTATAAGAACTGGTACCTTAGACATTTCCACTACGTTAAATGAGACACTTCCTAATACTGCACGTTTAAGTTTACTGAGACCTCTGTTTCCAGTTACTATCAAATCACCTCCCCTCTTTTCTGCTATATCTATTAAGGTTGATGCTGGATCGCCCTCAGTCACTATTCCCTCGGCTTCTAATCCTTCCTTCTTAGCTTCCTCCACTGCAGAATTTACGTCATTTAATGCCTTCTCCTTCATAGCCTTTATGCTGTCGTTTAATGGTAAGGTAGAAGAGTCGTAAGCAAAACATACGTTTACTACACTGACTATCAGCAATTTACCCGATGTGAGCTTTGCGAGTGTTTTACCGACACCTAGGGCTTTCTTTGCTTGTTCCGAACCATCGTAACCTACGACTATAGTTTTAAACATAATAGAAAGAATCGCTTTGCCAACTAAAATATTTTATAAGTTAAAAGATTCCTTAATTTTACTATAAAAATATAATGATAATAATAATTTTCTAGTTTAAGAAATTTTTAGGGTAAGAAGAACATGTTTATTAAGGTCGGAAATACGACTTCAACACATGAAAACTAAGGTTGCTGATCTTCCTTTGCTTGGAGATAGATACACAATGACGACGGACAAGGACGGATTGAAACTGATAAACAGCTCAGGAGAGAGCGTAAATTTATCTCTCTTAGATTTAGGAAACGAGATCAGCGATGAAATTACTAAAAACAAAGGAATATATTACAAGTTAATACCTCTTTCAATGTATCCTGACATAATAACATTTAAACTAATAGATACTGTAATAAAAATAGGGGGTTTAGCCGACGATTTATTGGAAGCCTCATGTAAGAAAGGAGAAACTTATTGTAAGTATGCATTATCTAAAATAAAAGAGGAAAATTTGCCTTTATTTAAATTAAGTACAGATACATTGAATAAAATAAAAAAGATTGACAAATCTTCGCTCTTCTTGTATGAAGACGTTAGGGGTCTTTATACGGTAGATAAGGAAATAGCATTCGAAAAGATAACCAGCAAAAAGATCCTTTCCTTGGAAGATCTATACATACTAAGAGAGATGGGAAAAATAAAGTACATACTTAAAAGGAGTGTAGTGCATGTAGATAGTAACTTCCCAGCAGACTTCATAATCCTTCTAAGCTCTTTGACCACAAAACGAAAGGAACTCTTGGAAGTAATTAAAGAATTGACTCCGCTTAAGGTATCAGAGTGTAGCTTTAGAACGCCGGAGATGACCGACTTTCTAAGGATTTACTCCGCAGAATTTGATGAGTTTTTGAATAAGAATAGTATATTATTTATTTCGGATATAAATACAGCAATAACCAGAAACGGTACAAAAGTTAATATAGATCTCACAGAATTTTTTAAGGAAAATAAAATAACTGTTATGAAGCAATCGGCTTAATATACATTGAATTTTTATTAACTAAAAGATTTATCATTTATGAATAATAAAATAAAAATTTTATAGTATTCATAAAAAAGTGCACGGCAAACAACCTTAGGTATATTCATATTTAGTTATCACTGTCCAAGACATTAGTTTGTCATAAAATATTTTTGTTTATTAATTATAACTTTAATGTTAAAAACACTAATTCCATCGTTACCAATCAGTTTACTCAAGACATAGAATAGTATAAATATTAAAGAAAATTTTTAAGAATGCGTGAGTTATGTAATTATTAGGTGAAAAGTTGGAGATGGTTAAGATCTACAAAACGCTAGACCTCACTGGCACATCTTGTGCAGGACCTATAGGCGAACTTTTAGGAGTTATGGATGAAATTAAGGAAGGAGAAGCTGTAGAGGCTATAGTTGGAGATGCTGAAACTGCAAAACAAGTAAGGGAGTGGGTAAAAGCGACGGGCTTCAAAATGATTGATGATAGAGAAAAGGAGGGAAAATACTGGTTTGTTATCGGAAGGTGAAAAATATGAAAAGGATAGTTGTTGCAGGAGGAGGAATTGCTGGTACAATAGTCGCAAACAGAATAGCTCAGAAGTTAAGTGAAGAGTTAAACAGGAGAGAAGCTGAAATCGAGGTTTTAACAGAGAGCGAGGAGCACATCTATCTACCAGGTCAGCTTTTGCTTTCTTTTGGAATTGAAGATCCGTCTTCCCTGGTGAAGAAGGAGAAGTACTTGCTAGACTCCAGAATAAAGTTGCACACAGGCATCTCAGGCAAGATGAAGAAGATAGACGTAGCAAATCATGAGGTTATTACCGAAGATGGAAAAATACATAGATATGATAACTTAATTATCGCTACTGGAGTGGAGTATGCTTGGGACGAAATAAAGGGATACAAAGAGGGCTCATTTACGCCATTTGAAATGGATTCTGCAATGAAACTGAGAGAGAGGCTCGCTGATTTCTCTGGCGGAACCGTTGTAATTAACGTTTCTAAATTGCCACATAGATGTCCGGTAGCTCCTCTTGAGGTTACTATGTTACTTGAGGATATGGCTAAGAAAAGAGGAATTAGGGAAAAGACCAAGATAATTTATACGTTCCCAGTAGGAAATCCCTCGGGAAGAGTCTTTGGAATAGACACAACAAACAAGGTAATATCCAAGATGTTTGAAGAGAGAGGAATAGAAGTAATATCTCCTTTTAATGTATCGTCAGTAGACCCTGATAAGAAGGTCATAGAATCATCGGAAGGAGAAAAAATCAATTATGATTTGTTAATTTCAGTTCCTCCCAACGTAGGTTCCAGAATTATTCAGGACTCCGAAATAGGTGACAGAAGAAGATGGGTTCCCACTGACAAATTCACACTTAACATGAAGGGGCACTCTGACGTTTATGTAATAGGCGACGCCACGGATCTACCTATATCTAAGGCCGGCTCGACCGCAGACTTCGAGTCTTACGTCATAGCAAATAATGTTGCAAATGACATAAAGGGCAATTTAGGAAGGAAGTCGTTCGATGGATCAGTTCTTTGTTACATAGCTACTGGAATGGACACTGCAACGTACATAAGGTTCAACTATAATAGACCTCCAGTCCCTCCTCCACCTTCATACGTACATTGGTGGGGGAAGTTAATGTATAATAAGATGTATTGGACGGTAACTGCTAAGGCGATAGTATGACAGAGTCTCAGATTTTAAAAAATAAGGATACTGAAGTTTTGGACAGTCTATCGACCGCTTTGGACTTCTTAAAAGACATTATGACTGACGATGTGGCAGAGAACATTGCATCGTCATTAGCAGGAATCATGACAATAGGAAAAGAGTTATCAGACGACAAAATAAACTCTGAAATAATTTCCATTTTAAGAAAGAGTAATGAAATCTCAGATATTCTCAGTTTCTATTCAGAGCTAAGGGAAGAGGGAATTCTAGAGATATTAAAAGGATTCATGTATGGAGCAAAGAGCTTGAAAGATATGTTAAACGATGAGGCAATAGAGAAGCTTGGAAACTACATTTCCATAACCCTAGAATCATTGCCTAAAATAGATCAGTTTCTTTCCATGACCTTCGACGAAGTTCCAATGGCTTTTATGAAGGCGTTAAATAGTGAAAAACTAAAGGAAGAAATTAAGGGGAAAGAGAGGGTAACAAACAAGGATTTAATAGCTATGTTTAATGATCCAGCTACAAAGAAAGGCCTACTGATATTCCTATTAGCGATGAGGGAAATGGGAAAAAGTATATAATTTAGATAGAAATATTTTAAATCTAACGCAAAGGAAGTTTCGTAAATACTAAAAAAAGTACATGACCACGATGAAAAAATCATAAATTTTTTATTGAGGAATATTAAAAATTTTTAAACTTACATGAGTTCTCTCTAATATGAAAGCTGTTCTTGCATATGATGGCTCAGAACATTCAAAGAAAGCACTAGCCACATTATTAACTATGCTAAAAAAGACTGATGAATTACACATAGTCACAGTAATAAAGGAAGCTCCAAGATCTCCAGAACAAGTTATAATAGAAAGCGAAGAGAAGGCTAAACAGATCTTAGAATCGATAAAAGAAAACGTAGGCGATTTCCCTGTGTTCACGAAGGTGCTTGAAAGCAACGATGTGGTGGGATCAATAGTAGAATATTGTAAGCAAATAAATTGTAACTTAATAGTTACTGGAAGCAGAGGATTATCTGGAATTAAAAAAGCTATACTTGGAAGTGTATCCTCAGAAATAGTAAGCAAATCCGACGTATCTGTGCTAGTAGTGAAATAGGCAACCGATATCGGAATCGAAAACTATAAAGTTCTTTACGGTTTTTTATACATATGGACGAGCAATCTATCATAGTTGAAGACCTAGTGAAAAAGTATGGAGATTTCATTGCTTTGGATCATATATCATTTGACGTAAAGAGCGGAGAGGTTTTCGGACTTCTTGGACCTAACGGTGCTGGAAAAACCACAACAATTAAGATACTCACGGGTTTAACTCAGCCAACTTCAGGAAAGGCAATAGTATCTGGGCTGGACGTAACCCAGAACCCTAACGAGGTTAAGAGGAGAATAGGTTGGATTTCAGCTGATGTAATAGTAGATGACGACCTCTCGGCATGGGAAAATCTGGAACTTCAAGGAAAACTGGAAGGAATAAAGGACTGGAAGGATAGAGCCAAGCAACTTTTAGAATATTTTGGAATATTTGAATTTAAAGACAAACAATTAGGAAAATTTTCAACAGGAATGAGAAAGAAAGTAGAGATTTCTATGGCTCTCCTTAACTCGCCCGATGTAGTCTTCATGGATGAACCTACCATAGGTCTTGACGTATCAACAAGAAAGGCATTATGGGACATTATCAAAAAGATAAACAGAGATTTCGGGGTCACGGTTCTACTCACTACTCATTACATGGAAGAAGCTGACATGTTATGCGAAAGAATAGCTATAATTAACAAGGGAAAAATTACAGCAGTTGGATCACCAGAAGACTTAAAGTCAAGATATGGAGGTGACGTGATAGAAATACAATTTTATGGTAATTTTGATCCTAAAGTTTTTGAAAAGTACGGGGCCGCAACCATAAAGGAAAACGTAATCAAAATCAAGGTGAATAACGCGGAAAGTATTCTCGTAGATATGCTAAAGGACCTATCGCAAGTTAAAGTGAAGTCACTGAAAATCGAAAAGGCTTCGCTTGATACCGCGTTCCTTAACTTAACCGGAAATACAATAGAGGAAGAAGATTTCGATGCAAGGAAATTCTATACCGTGCTGAGGAGGTCGAGAAAATGATGGATAGAGTAATTGCTCTGTATAAAAGAGAACTGAAGAGAACTTTCAGAAGTAGGTTCATGTGGCTCACAATCTTAATACAACCATTAATGTGGTTGATATTCTTTGGAAGCAGCTTTTCAGGAGCTCCTACTCAATTTCTGCAATCGTTTTTCCACACTAAGGATTACATAGCCTTCATACTTCCAGGGGAACTTTCAATAAGTATGGTTACAGTAGGAATGTTTAGTTCCATGAGTCTAGTTCAGGACAAAAGGTTCGGGTATTTGAGAAGAGTCTTAGTTACCCCTACTAGGAAGTCTGCTATTTTTCTTGCAAAGGTCATGGGTGGAATGACCAGAGGTTTGCTACAGATTCCTGTAATGCTACTAGCTAGCTTGGCACTTGGAGTTTCCTTCAATTTAAGCGTAATAGCATTGATCGAATGGATAATCGGAATGGTATTCTTAGGTATAGGTTTTTCCTCAATGTATTCTATAATAACAATAAACTCAAGTGATTGGCAAGCACCTGGTGTGATATCTAATCTAATAAACTTCCCATTAATGTTCTCAAGCACAGCTCTGTTCCCGAGAGCATTCTTCCCTTCATGGCTTAAAATAATAAGTGATGGTAATCCTATTACATACGCTGCTGAAGTGGGAAGGGATGCCCTAGTATACGGAGATCCACCAACAATAGATTACATGTTATTTCTAGTAGCCTTCGGAACTGTATTCCTTATCCTTGGAATAATAGTATCAGATAAATACTTAAAGGCAGAATAAGACGATTTTTTAGATGATTAAAGGGTCAGTGCTGAGCTGTGAAGAGATGTTTTTATAATGAGTTTACCTTTCATATATATTGATTATTGAGTTTTCATGGCATATTTAAGGAAAAAATCTCTAACCTCAATAGATGTAGGCCTCCTGCTAGGGTCTGGATATGTCATTCTTTTTAGAAATTCTATGATCTGAGGCTCTACTATTCCATTAAGTGATGAGTATTTCCTTGTAGCGTATAGAGAACTTGGAATTGCATTTATGTCTAAAGTTTTTTCGAATTTAATCATTGCGCTAATCATCTCGCTTGAATTTAAAGATTCCCCGGTAAGTAACCTGAAGGCTGTAGCTCCTAGAGCGTATATGTCTGCACTTCTCTTAGCTCCTCCTGTTTTTAGAGAAGCTACCTGCTCTAATGGCGCATAATATGGCGTATAACTATTTGGTTTACTTCCTTCTCTAACTGCAGAGCCTAGATCAGATAACTTAGGTTTAACAAGATTATCCTTAAGTTTATTGAATGCATCTAAACCGTAGGGAGGAAGCTTCTCAGTAAAGAGTATATTTTGTGGCTTTACGTCGCAGTGAACGTAACCTTCAGAATGTACTATGTTTAAAGCTTCAGCTATTCTAGAAGTAATAATATACACAATTTTCTTCCAGTAATCTGACGTAATGAGATTACTTATTTTCCTTAAGTCGTCTGATGATCCTCCTTCCATCAATTCCATTACAATTGTTGGTGGTCTCTTCAGATAAACCTCTGCATTGCCTGCTCTTATTGCGTCAACGTCAGTCTTATCAGCATAAACAGCGTACAATTTAACAATGTAGTTTGACATCTCGGATAGCTCGCTAAGCTTAGCAGACTCCCCTAATATTTCCATTACATTGGAAATAGAAGAAAGGAGTGGAACTTTTAATGCGTAATAATTCCCAGCCTTATACGCCTTGAGTATGTAACCAGTTCCGCCCTGTCCTATCACGTCAATTACTTTGTATCCATTTATTTCTTCACCCTTCCACATAGATGGATCCCAGCTTGACAAGCTGATGTTTTTGAAGGATGAAGATGAGCCCAATTCTACACAAGCTTGATTAAATCCTTTATTACAAGATATCTTTAAGTAATTTATGTACTTTTCTTTATTACCAATATCATTGAACTCTCTAGCTAAATAGAAAATCCATTCTGGAGGAACGTTAGCTTGCGAAATGAATGATTCTAAATCTTTACACTTCCCTTTCCTTATCATTAGCTTGGCTATTTCCTGAAATCCATTCTGATCCAACGTAGAAAGCTCACACTTAAGGAATGGAACTAGGCTACAATTGGAATTTATAGCTAAGTTTATCATTTCTTTATCCTCAAGTATAAATTTCAGATCTTCACACCTACCCTTCATAATAAGTTCACATACATACTTAGATAATTCCAGCTTACTAATTTTATCTTTATTTTTGTAAACTAATTGTATACTCTTTTTAAACTGACCTTCTCTAAGGTCTGAAAGGGCTTTCTCGATAACGCTCTTCTTCTTCCTTGAAGGCACTAGTGATAAAGCAGTTATAACTATACCTCCCCCAATGAAAGGAAGGTCAACAGAGAAGGGTGAGATCTGAACGCCGTAAAGCAAAAGCGGTATTCCAAGCACCATCAGTGGACTCCATAATTTGAGTCGTCCTCTGCTCGTCATAATAACAGATAATATAACTATTCCTAAACCTATTAATCCTAGGATAGAATAAGTAATAAAATAATAATAAATAAAATATATAGAGAGAAAGAAATCTAGGACAAGAAAAAGCGGAGCTAATTTAGCTCTGGAGAAACCAGTCTGAAATAGCACTATTCCTAAAGATAACGCCAATAATTTATATAGTAAAACAGTAGGGTAGAAGAAAAAATAAAGAACTGAAAGCACTGCAAAGGGATAAAGAATGCTCTTAATCCAATCAACCTTATCTCCGTAACTATGTGTTAGCATTACGGTTGAAACAAAAAGAAGGAATAATGATATTATCAAAGAGTAATTATAAATTGTATTTAAATTAGTTAATGGTTCACCATACATGAGGCTCATTATTGCAACGTAAATTGAGACGGCAAGAGTAATAACACCCAGTATAACTGAAAGTAGCAGCTTACTTTTCATATTAAAATTTAGATAGGAACGTTATTTAAGACTGTTCGTTTTAATAACTACTCCCTTATCCATATCATTTTTGAAAAAATTTATAAAAAGCATAATTAACTGTTATATACAACAATGGGTAAGCAAATACTGATCAATCTTAAATGTTCTCATTATATATAACAATTTATGGAACATAGAAAACTAGTTGTGTTGTTTCTATTGCTCTTATTGATCGCCCCTTTTGCCTTAAACATTGTAGCTATGCAATCTACTCACGATGTAAATGCTCAGAATTTACTCATCAATAAATTAAACTTACAAAAACCTAGTTATTATTATGTTAAAATTCAGAATCTGTCAAACTACAGTTTTCTTCTGACAGAGATATCAAATTATTCGCACTTCACTGAAAAAGTTATATTTAGCGGTAGTAATAATGGAATGGCGACCTATACGTCGTTTTTGAACGTAACTCCTTTGAACGACGGAGGGTTTTACATCAATACAAACATACCTAATGTATTTGAGCTTATATATAAATTAAATTCAAGATCATATATAATATGGAGCGGAAATTTGACCAATTCGCTCAAACTCGACTTTAATCTGCCTATGAGTGGAACGCTACAAATTACGTACTTTACCCCTGAAGGAGCTTATCATACGTCTCTTAACTTGTCTAACGGTTATGTCTTTGAGAAAATTTCATTATTAGATTATAAACCAAAATTTATAGTAGAGTCTAATGTAGAAAAAGTTCCACCTAATATTATAATTTCAATTTCTAAATATATTTCAACAATAAACTTAAATGAAAGTAATTATACCATAAGACTAATCCCTTCTGTTCTGGAAATAAACAAAGGATTTGCGACAGCAATGGTAGGCTATAACAATAAAGCATGTGTAATTGAAATGATGGGAATTGACGGTAAGCCCACGTTATTTGCAACACTATTTATGATTAATGGAACTACGGCGTTAAAAGATACAGGGAATAACGAAACATTAGCCGAAGGAATCTTGATATACAACTTTACTATAAACGGACAGAAATCCTATGGAGTAGCCACTAACTTAGGATTAGATTCCACAGTTCCTCTAAATTCTAGCATAATATTAGGCAATTCTGTAATAATAAAAATAAATGGTACAAATCTATTACTTTATCCTAATGGAACTTTGGTGAAGGAAAACATTTTTCAATTAAGAGGAAGTTACTCTTTTGTGTTAAATAACTACGGCTTTTTCAGCGTAAAAGAATACGTTATCAATCAAACTGGAATTGCATATACAAAAGATAACGTGAACTTGTATTACCAAAATATGACACCAATCAGAGACATATTCCACATAAACAATTCTACATACGTCTATGTATACAAGGGAGAAACACTGGTAAGTATTTCCTCCATTCATCCTTTGGTAAACTTCCTTATAAGGAACGTGCTATTCATGATAATATCAGTCATACTATCATTATTAATATTATTAGCTGGCATTTTATTTTCTAGATCTTAGAATTACTACCGATAACGGTAGTATGTAGGAATTTAATTAGTAGCAAGCGATTTTTTATCCTTATAAATAACCCGATAAAGTATGGTAGATTACTTAATATCCACATTACTGTCCTTTCTGATTGGTACAGGACACGGATTAGAACCAGATCACGTAAGTACTGCAAGACTTTACAAGAAGGATTATAAGAAGGTAATAAAATTCGCAGTATCTCATTCTGCAGGCTATATATTAATAGCAATACCCATAATTTATTTAGCTAGCTTCTTCGAGGAAGAGATACTCATAATTTCATATATTACAGGTATATTTTTCGGAGTCTTACTTATGATCGAGACGGTAACAGGTAAAGAGTTTGATATCGATCCAAGGTTCGCCGGTGTCCTTCAAGGAAGTGTAGTTCTTACGCCATCAAAAATATTAACCATTGTCCTGGCTTTTGCCTCACCCTTTCCGTATAACGTCGGAATACTTTTAGCATTCGCTATTGGATCTACCTTGTCTATTATGACCTTGTCGTTGCTTACAGTGATACCTACTAAATATTCCTTTTGGTTTAACATCGTCGTATCGCTTATAACAATAACATATATCATGTTTCAATTAATTACCTCTATTTAGAGAACATTTTCATACAACCAATATAAATAAGAGTTGCATTAATTATGTCTTAATGGTCAACTGCAACGTCTTCATCAGTAGGCTTTTAGAGCCTTCTTCGAAAACTTTGCTCGATAACAATAGATTATTAGACGAGTTTGTGAGAATGGCTATGCCATGTTCCCTTTACAACGGAAAAACTAACGATAAGAATTCGGAAATCTTAAGACTGGCTGAAGAATTCTCAGCTAAGTTGATCCATATGATAGAAGGAGCTTATGGCACATTAGCCATTTATGACGGTATATTAGTTATATTTAAAAATAATAAAAATAATCAAAAAGAGAGCTTTTCGTACTATGTTTTCAAGAACTTGCTTTACGGTATTTAGAACCTTAGAAATGAAGATGTTAGCAATTGTAAAATAAAAAGAAAGTATTTTAAGATTAAAAGAAAAACTCTGTCTATGATCTTGTCATTAACGTTACTAGTAACTATAGTTATGACCATAATTGGGATAATAATGCTTTTCCTTGGTTTAGCTTACATTATACTAGACTTCTTAGATGCGCCAGGATTTAATGGAGTTAAGTCAATAGGTTTCATGTTGGCAATTTTGGGCTTAATCCTAACTCTACTTGTATTTTTTGTAATAAGATAATTCTCTAGATAAGAAATTAGCTATAATAATCAAGACTTTTCTATATAATCAGAAATTTTTACTTCGTTTCTGGTCTCCTCTCCTGTTATAAACCTCTTTACATTATCTATGGCTATTGACATCGCATTAACCATTACTTCATTATTCCCATATGCGCCTGCTGTATGGAAAGTTGCAAAGAAATTGTTAAGCTTCCAAAGTTTAGATGTAAAGAAGTTCTCCTTTCCTTCCGCATCTTTCCAGAATACATCTGTTGCAAACCTTACGTCATTTCTTTCTGATAGAAGCTTAAACATTCCGTCCTCGTCCACAGTCTCTCCTCTACCAACGTTAACTATAATGCAATTCTTCTTGACGCCTGAAAGTAGATCGTAGTTCAGTATTCCCTTTGTCTTAAGGTTGAGAGGTAAGGTGTCAACAATTATGTCAGCTTCTCTTACATACTCCTTTGCCTTTGTAATTTCATCTGTTTTATCGAAGACTGTTATATCCTTGAAGGATCTGGAAATACCTACGTTAAAGGTTTTAAATGACCTTCCTAGCCTAGCCACCTCAGTACCTATTCCACCTCCTCCAACTACAAGAAGCGTCCTCCCGTAAATTTGATACGCAGTGAGTCGTTCTTTAATGTTTACACCCTTAGCTGCTGCCAATATTAGCCCCCATGCATGTTCGGCAACGGGCAAGGCATAGGCTCCTGCATTTGAAAATATCTTAACATGAGGGGGAATTAGTTTAAACTCTAGATTATCAACACCAGCAGAAAATGTTTGAATCATTTTTAAATTTTTACATTTCTCTATAACTAAATTTATCCGAGAAGGCCAACCAATGAGAACGTCAGCATCCTCCAGATCCTTGCTCGTGGGATCGTCTATAATTAATATGGTCTTCAACTTCTCGGGTAACTTTTCGGTAGAAACTACTTTCATAATCTAAGTAGGTATCATTATGGGTATTAAATGGCTCGTTAACACGAAAAAGGCTGAATCACGAAATTATTTTTAACTTATAAATATCTTCTCTTTATCTTACGGAAATCAAGGTTCTATTTACAGACTTGATGGAAGTCCTCTGCAACTTGAACACCAGCAAGAGAAACGCTATTGTTGTTACTAAAACAACGACAGTTGAAGATAACTTTTCGTCTCCAGTAATAGATATTATTTCAGGGAAAAGAAGACCTCCGAATGAAGCAAGATTCATGCTTGGTCCGATTTTCCAAGGTTCTACATTAATCATCCTGGAAATGATTGGCAACAACGAGTTAAGACCTAGTCCAAACATAGTGAATATTGAAAGCAAGGCTAAATTTAGTGTACTGAAACCTAGGACAGCAGTGCTGACTATAATCAGGGCAACTACTGTTATGGCTAGTGTTAATCTCTTCACCATAGGAAGGAAAAGATATGCAAAAATCGAAAGCGAATAGCCTACTATAGTTTCAAGAAAAGCCTCTGAACCTAACATGGATGGAACTAACTGCATAACGTAGGCCGGAACGAATCCCAAAAAGAATACCGAAAATGCCCTCCAAGAGAAAGAAATTTTACCTACCTTACTTACTGAATATCTTTCAGTTCTTAATAATAATAGAGATAGTGTTACTAAGCCTGGTATAAACATATAACTTCCAAAAGACTCAAATAAAATTACTGAAATTATCCAACCAAATGCCCATCCTGCCATGGTAAGACCTACAATTTTCTTGTCCTCGGTTAAACTTGCTAGCTCAATCGATGCAGAAGTTGAAATGCCGAAGAGGACACCTAAAATAAACCTGGTTGCGACCAAAAACGAGTAGTTTAGAATAAACGTGTCAATTACGGAAATTAATGACATATAAATTAACGACAGGATCATGGATCTCTCTACGCCTATTACGAAAGTTAAACGGGAATAGACGAAAGGAGTTACCATCCTTCCTATGAATGGAATGCCTATGAGAATCACGGAAATCCACGTAGGAAACTTAGCTGCTTCCATATAGAAGATGTAGCCTAACAAAAAGAACGATGATAAGGAATATGATAATATGGGCAGAAAGCCTCTAACAGCAACGTTATGCTTGTACATTTTTGTCAGTTGTTCATAGATTCGAAACTATATTTAAGTTTAAGTGAAGATAGATTAAAGTTTACTAATATTACTTATATCTTAGTAAAAGTTACAACATGAATCAGATAATCAAAAATAACTAAAAAGAGAGAAACTTTATCATAAAAATACTGATATATATAGATTCTTTAAATAAAATGATGACCTTTGCCTTGAGCTTGAACTCTGCCTAATTTAACGCTAAAAGATAACATTGTGTATATGCCACTGTTTCTAACTTTGGTAAAGGAATCAAGAAATTCATTTTCGTTTGCAACATCAAAAACAGCTTTACTAAGTTGTATTATTTGAGGTATTTCCTGTCCTATTGGAAGAAAAGCTATTTCTATTCCCTGAAGTAAGATATTTTTTTGAATTTCTAAAAGGAAATCGGCCACTTCCTCAGGTTTCATAGAAGATAGTTTTTGATAATGTTCTTGAGCTATCTGAATTCCCATTATAATAATATAAAAATTACTTTCTTTTTTCAATTTTACTATATCTACTACTGGACCTCCTTGGGGAGGAGAAACTGAAATATGAAAGAATTCCTGAACTTGAGATGGCCTAAAAGTCTTCATATTCAGAGACTTAAATAGCTCCTCAACTTTTTCGTCGTCCATAAACAGAAAATGAATGAAAAAAAGATTTAATTTTTAACTTATAGTGAAGGTGGACTTTGCAGCTTCCTTCATTGGAAGAGCTGGAGTTAGCAAGTAGATTGTGTAATGACCTGGAGATAACATAACAGGGAGCTTCAATAGGAAGACTGCGTCAGTACCTAGGCATAGGTAAAGTCCGCTATAATCGTTATATCCTACCGCTTTATCTAGGTCGTACTGAGCTTTAGTTAAATTAACTACAGATGAAGCTATGCCAGTAGTGTTAAGGGTAAGCTTCATTGTAGAATTCTCTATTATTATCTCAGTTATTGAGGCAGGATACGCATCAGGTCCATTTACGTCGGTTATATTAAGGGAAATGTAAGTATGGCCATCCTTATTAAAGGCGTCCACTGGAGCACAAAATTCAATCTTGGGTTTCTTGGAATCATTGAATAGCGGACCGTAGACGTTCCCATAAGCTATTTGACCTATAGCTAAAATAGCTACAACTACTATAATTGTAAACAGTATTGCACCGGCTTCAAATGCTTTCATTTTAATCACCATAATCTAATATATTTAAGGAGAGGAGCATTAATTATTGGCCTATCTCCGTATTTCTTATATAATATTTCGTCAACACCATATTTCCTTCCAGCTCCAGCTATCATTATGGATACTGCACCTGCTAATAATAAAGATAGAATCTGCCATTCATCTTCACACGTAGACCCTAACCACGCTGCAGGTGCTAGAGATAGCGCCATTCCTCCTGCGATGAAGCCGAAGAATCTAGAGAGTACACCAATTATTAACGCTAAGCCAACTATTATTTCAAACGCGCTAAATATAGCTAAGAATGTAGCTCCGAAAGATGGATCCGAAAGGAATGATAGTAAAGCTCCCTTAAAAATTCCTGCATGTGGAAGGAACGTTACTACCTTGTTTAGCACGAAAGAGGGAGAATTAGGATCGAGTTTTGCTGGCTTTAGCACTGCCTTTCTTAGTCCTCCGTCTAGCCACATCCATCCAACTGCGAAACGGAGAGGAAGATAAGAGATTGTTTTTACATTCTCTAGATCTTCCTTCTCTTCACTCTTTCCACTCACTTAAACCACTAAATATCATTCATCTATACTAAGTTAAAAAAGTTAATCAAAATTTTACTTATTATTCTAGATCTAAAGAGAATAATAACTTCAAAATGCATATAATAAATATTTTTAAGAATTTTAAACTTCTTAGGAAGTCCAAGAAAAACCCAGTTAATAGAAAAACAATTTTAGACCAAAAAGAGAACATAGCACATGGGCTCTCTAGATGAAAAATTATGGGAAATCTTAAACAATATGATACCATTATTCCAAGACGACATAGATACTTTTCTGGTAAAAGAAGGTTACCTTACGGAGGAAGATGTTAAAAAATGGAATGATATTGTAAAATTAATAAAGGAAGCATATAAAAAGTCATTTTCTTCTCCAAACGAATGCTTAGAAAAAGTGAAGAATGCAACAGAGCTACTTTCTTCCATTTCCACAAAAAAACCTCTACCGCCAGAGATGAAAACCAGACTAGAGGAGATAAAGGGGTATCTCTATTCTTTACTTCCGCAGGAAGCTAATTCCTCTGCTTAAAATTTTTTAATTTGTAGCATCTAAATCATTGATTCTTTAAAAATAAATTTAAGAGAAATTAGAAAGAAGGAGATTTCCCTTTAAGCTAATTTTAATATTTTATAAGGTATGTGCTTAAAAGCTTTGATGAAAAGAAAGCCCTTAATTTAGGATAGTTTTAAAAATAGACTAAAGAGAAAAGCTTATAGGGACTTACATGACCCTCGCTAAATCTGTTTTATCTTTCAAGGAAAATTATGGTCAAGCTATGGCAGTAACAGCACCTCTTGGTAGCGTTGTATCCACCTCAACCGCTGCGATAGTTTATGCCGGTACCTCGGTTGTTTTCACTACCCTTTTATCATTACTTGCAAGTGCGCTTTGGATATACACGTTGACTAGATATAGCAGAAAGATTGCAAGTGCAGGAGGATTTTACACATATAGCTTTAGCGCATGGAGAAGTAAGAAGTTATCCTTCGCAGAGGCTTTGACTGAATTATTCGCTTACTCAATGCTAAACGGAGTCAATGCGATTACAAATTATTTACTTGTTGATATTGCCTTTTCGATAGAAGGACGTTCAATGCCTTTATGGATAGGAATAGTAGTCATAATCGGGTCCGTTTTATATCCTACCCTAATTTCACTAACTCATATAAAGAAATTGATGTCTTACGTAGTAACCATGAGCGCAACTGCTGAAGCCGTGCTATTAATAGTATTATTCATTATATCCCTACATAATGGTTTTCATTTCAATTATATGATTCCCAGCAAAAATCTGAGCATGGGAGATATAGCCACAGCGTTTGTATTGACTACGGTTAGCATTTCTGGAGCTGGTGCAGCAACGTATCTTGGAGAAGAAACAAAAGACCCAACTAAGAATGTAGCTAAAGGAATGTGGCTGGCGTTGATAATAGGCGGTATTTCGATGTTCCTTGGAACCTACGCTTTAGTTGCACTTTGGAATGGTTCCTTATCAACACTTTCCAATTCTCCTCAACCTTTACTCTATGAAACTGTAACCTACGGCTCAATTACGATGTTTATAGCATTAGTTATGTCAATGAACAGTTTACTAAGTTCGAACATAGGAACAACTATAGGTGCAGCGAGGGTCTTGTACAACTTAGCGAGAGAAAAAGCTGCACCTAAGTTTTTCTTGAAGACAAACAAGGAAGGAGAGCCATTACTTGCCACAATCACTGTGGCTTCCATCACTGCTATCGTGACTGTGGTAAGCATTTTCACTTTAGGAATAGCCTTGGCATTTACTGAAGTTAGCTCAGTTACCGGTATTCTTTGGCTTTTAGGAAGGGTATTCGACGGAGTGGGAGTTCCAGTATTTTATTGGAGAATAAGGGAACTAAACGTCTCATCAATCATAGTTCCTTTGGTAGCAACAAGCATAAATGTATGGGGTGACTTCACATCAATAATTTCCATGGATGTAAATCAGGCTATCATCTTAACTTCGATAGCTATAATTACGGTGATTTGGTACCTGAAGAAGGCAAGATTCGGTACTCCAGGCAGATTAGTAGTTGACGAAAAGAACGAAGTTATAGATGTGGAGGAATACTTAAAGAAAAAGGTAAGCGCTACCTAAATTATTAACTTCTTTTAGAATTAGAATTCATTTTATTATATAGTCCCATATAATTAATGATATAATGAAGCCAATCAGAGTTCCGGCAAATAATTGAGAAACTGTATGTTTTCTTAATTCGTATCTTGAAATGACTACAAGAAATCCAAAAGGTATCGAGAAAAGAATAGGAAAACCAATCGTTAAATAACCATAAGTTATGAATCCACTGATGGCAGTAGCGTGGATACTTATTTTCCATTTCAAAGATATCAATCCATCTATGAAGGTTACCAGCGAAGTGGTAAGCAGGGCAATAGCACTTATAATATATCTAAAGATAATAAGAGATACCATAAAATATAATATTGATGATATAAAAAGCACCTTAGGTCTAACCTCTCTCAAGTCAGAATTTTTACCTCTATATAGAAAATATGGGAACACAGATCCACTAATGACAACCAAGGGCAAGAGCAAGAATGCAGTAAAGGCGCCGTAGTAGTATGAACTAATAACAAAGAACCATATCGGAAGCTGAATCAATGGATGACCTATCAGGGATAGAAATTTCCAGACCTTCTTCATTAGGGCATTATTCGAATCTAAGAAGTAAAATTTTTTATTTCATTACAAATAGCATACCGTAGTGATAAGGACCTACTTCAAATTTTTCTTTTAAATTGAAATCTGGAAAGCTATTAACGTAGTCCTGCTCGCTCATCCTTATATTATAAGGAGGACCTTTTTCTATTTTCTTATCTTTCTTCCAATCTATAATTAGGATTTTACCTCCATTTTTTAAAGCCCTAAGTAAAGCCTTGTAAATTTCATTTCGATTTTCCATGTCATGAAAGGAATTTGCCATTAAAACTATGTCTATTCCAGACTTCGGCAACGAGTTTACATCTGACAGAAACTCCACGTTTTTACTTGTGCAATTTTTTCTAGCATAGATTAACATTATCTCGTTCTTATCAACACAATAAACCTTAGATGCAAGTTTAGCTAATCTTATACAATAAAATCCAGGACCACAACCGATGTCAGCTACAATATCAGAACTCTTTATAAATCGAGGAAGAAATGTGTCAGGATTCTCGTATTCAACTCTCTTATCATTCATTAGAAAATTAATCATCTTTTCAAACTTATGCTCCATAGATATATTAGGTACCTAAAGTTTTTAACCTTTTTCCCAAGATGTACTTATATAAAAAATTTTATCAGTAATAATTCATGTAATATTCTTAATAATAATGCTAAATTATTATATAACTTTTTAGTATTAAAAATATTAACTAAATTATACTTTGCAAGAGGTGACATGTTCAATATTATTTTTAAAAAAGGACTTTTGTGAAACTCGCTGATAAGCCACTAAAAGTCCCTCATAAGAAGTAAGATTACAGCTAACCTAGAGAGAAACCTATCACCTAATGGATGCGTTTTCCAAAGCAATAACAAAGAAAGAAAAAATCTGTAATTCCTCCTAATAAAACTTCTAAAACCTACTTATTTATAACATGAGATGAAACTTCAAAAAATCCACTTAAATGCCTTTTAAGCCAATTATCACAAGAAATGATATCAACACAGCAGTTCTAGGAAAAGCTAGACTTTAAATAAAGGACAAGAAAAACATCAAGAGATAATTCGAAAGGAATTATAAACATGAGAAAATAAAGGTTGATTATGAAAAGATTAGGCTATATTGCTGCAATAGTTCTCTCATTGCTATTTTTTGCGGTTTTAGTACTTCCTACGATTCTTCCTAACGAGATGTTCCATTTTATTAAAGTAAGCAATACAGGATATAGTAAAAAAGTGACTGTTTATTTAATAAGCTGGTACGGATGCCCTTATGGGGCTTCTTTGTCATGGCCCCTTTACGACGCTCTTTCTCATTTTGGTAACATAAGTGCAGCAAGTCATTATTCTATATATGAGAGCGACGTCGGCGGATATGTTCCTGGTCTTATTTTTTTAAACTTCAGGCCAAATTCTAGCCTATCTTTCCATGTCATATATTTATACAATCAATATCTCAATGCCTCACCAAATGGAACTTACATGGCTAACTTGGTCAGTGGAGGATTAAACGAGCTTAAAGTAGAAGCTCCTAAGTGGATCTATACGCTAGTAGATAAGTATGATGTCAACGATAGAAACATCTTTACTGGTTTGTCACTTTCATCTCCAGCTTACTTGGGAAACCCTCCTCATATACCAACTACGCTCATAATTACTGGTCCTAACGGGACGTGGATTCTAATTGGGTATCTAAATCAATTAAATCCATCTTCTTTATCTGTACAGACTAAAGGACCAATAAATGAAGAGCAACTATTGGCAAATCCAACTGTGATCAAAACCTCTAATACAATTATAACTATAATAGATGCTTCTGGATATAATTAAAAACAAAAATCTTTGAATGAAAATTTATCTAAATCTTAGCTTGGACTAATTTGGCTTATGTTGACGAAGAGATCTTTCTGTCCCTTATGATAAACCAAGTTCCTAGAGAGACTGCACCGATCCTACATTCGCTATCTACAAATTCTGCGTATACTACAACCGTAGTCTTTCCCTTTCTTATCACCTTAGCGTGACACTTGAAAGGACCCTTGAACATTGGCTCTAGAAAGTTCACCTTTAATTCCTGTGTGACTTGATCTATTCCATCATTTACAGAGCTAACTGCTAAACCACAAGTAAAGTCTATCGCAGTGGATATTATGCCTCCGTTCATAACACCTCCCCTTCTAGTAAGTTCTGGCTTAAATGGAATTTCTACTTCACATTCGCCTTGATCTAGACGAAGTACACGTGCACCTAAAAGACCTGAAATATTACTTTCCTTATTTGGAACATCCGAAAGCAAATCTAGATGCCAATTTAGAAATAAAAAACATTTTAAAAAAGTTATGGTGGCTTAACATCTACTGCTGCTACTGGACACACGTTCACACAAGCCATGCAGAATATGCAAGCTTGTTCGTTTATCGGATCTGCTTTTTTCTCTGAGGCCGGATGACCGGGTGTGTCTAACCATTGAAACACGTTAACTGGACACGCGTTTATGCATGAGCCGTCTGCTATACATAAGTCGAAGTCTACGCCAACTATAGCTCCATGTATTCCAAGTACCTTAGGATTCTCAACAGGGCCATAAACCTTGTGCCCTTCGTGCGTTCCTACCTCAGGTCTACTGGTCCTGTAGTTCGGATCTATGCCCATTTTTCCACCAACTAAAGTCTCTTTCCTTCGCTTAATAATCTAGCCCCTAAATTGTTCGGGATTTAAATATACATATAAAGTTTTTTTATCAGCTAGAGTTAATCAATATTAAGAAGTAATATATATTTTGAATTAAAGAAATTTCATAATGTTGTCAATAGATTAACGCAAGAAATCCTCCACTTATAATTAACGAGACTACAACCCAATAAACTATCATTCCCTTCTTACTTGAAGCGTAATTTCTCATTATTTTCCTATTTGAAATTATTAAGCCCATTAGAATTATGGGAAAGACAAGAGCAAGTACCTCAAATACCATTAAGTTTAAGATCAAATTAATTAAAGACTGCGATATTAAGGGAAGTATAGCTGCTGGAATGGATTCTGCCAAATAGACCTTGAACCAATTTCGTCTTCCTATGCCAAGAGCTTCTGTTACTCCCCAAGCACTACCTAAGGATATTATAACTAAAGCTATGAAGCCTGAGAGAACCAATGCAAGACCAAAAATTAAAGGGGAATAAGGTCCTGCTAAGGAAGAAAGAGACCTTGCTATTAACACAGTATTTTGAAAGTTAGCAGAGTTAAGTCCTGTTGAAGCTACCTCTATTGCGACCATCAGAGATTCTGAAACCAATGCTCCTATAAGGGTCTCTACCCTCATGAGTTTGAGACTTTTGATCCTTTTCTCCGCTGTTGCTGAAGCTTGATAAAACAACATAAAAGGCATTACTACCGCTCCTATGTTAGCAGCAGCCAGGAAGATAAAGCTCCTAGACGTAGAAAACAGAAATGGAGAAGAGTAAGGATCATAACCCCTAAACGCAGCTGCCATAACGTAAATTAATATCATGAAAATGGAACCTATTATAAGGTACTTCTCTACCCTCATATATTGTCTTTTATAAACAAGCAACAGATGCAAAAAGTAAGCTGTAGGCACTGAGACTAATGGTGATATACCTACAAATTCCATGCCTACAGCTATTCCAGTATATTCTGCCGCATAGCTAACGAAATCAATTATCGCCATAGGAAAAGCTGCAATCGAAGCTACTTTCTTTCCCATGTTCTCTCTCAATATTTCAGCTAGTCCCTTTCCGGTGGCTATACCTATTCTTCCTGATACTTCTTGAACTAAATAAAGGGGAACACTGAGAAGAAGCACAAACCAAATTAAACCATAACCGTACTGAACTCCGTTCTGGGCTGCAGTTATAAGGCTAGCAGCATCCATGTTAGCTATCATCACTAGCCACGCCGGACCCCATTCCCTGAAAACCCCTTTAATACTCACATTTTCATTTAACGTTCATAATTATTAAACTTTACGATGAGGCGTAAAAGTTAGAAAAGTATAGAAATAATCAATAAAAAAGAAAAAGAAAAATTGCATAAGTTTAAAGTCCAGCTTGATTGATGTAAAGTATGATAAATTTTGACGAGCAAATAAGGAGAGCTTTGTCCGATGCTGGTTATAATAGTCTTACCCAAGTGCAGGAGAGAGCTATTCCATTATTGCTTCAAACCAAAAGCGTAATAGTTCAAGCTAAAACTGGATCTGGAAAGACTGCATCGTATGTGCTTCCTCTTCTTCAGTTAGGTTACCCTTCATTAGTTATTACTCCAACTAGAGAACTTGCAGGTCAAGTTTCTGATGAATTTAAGAAATTAGGAAAATATAAGGGAATAAATGTTGCTACAATTATAGGAGGAGTCGGGTACACTTCACAGTTAAATGAATTGAGGAGTGCTAAGATTGTAGTTGGAACTCCTGGAAGGTTACTGGATTTGTGGAGCAAGGATAAACTTGATTTCTCACAATTTCAGGCTGCTGTAGTTGATGAAGTAGATAGAATGTTTGATATGGGATTCGTAGATGACGTCAGAATGATTCTTAAGCATACGACTCCCAAGGTTTTCGGTTTCTTCTCTGCTACGGTTCCTCCAGAAGTAGAAAGTTTAGCTAGAGAATTTTCTAGATGTGCTGAATTAATAAAGCTGGATGAATACAAACCAGTAGAAGAGGTAGAACAAAGGTTCGTTGAAACTAGAAATGACTGGACAGATAAGGTATCTAAGTTAAGAGAATTATTAAATTCAAATAGAGGAAAAATAATAGTTTTTACGAGAACAAAAGAGAGAGCAAAGATGCTATACAATTCTCTTTGGGATTTAGGATATAGAGCCTCAGTAATGTACGGAGATCTGCCTCAAGCTAAGAGAGAACAGAACCTGAGACTTTTCAGGGAGGGAAAGAGAAACGTTTTAGTTTCTACAGACCTAGCTTCACGTGGAATAGACGTCATAGACGTAGATTTGGTGGTTAATTTCGACGCCCCTAGAGACGTAGAAACTTACATACACAGAGTCGGTAGAACGGGCAGGATGGGACGTAACGGTGTTGCAATTACTCTCTATACTACAAGGGAAAGAGAAATAGTAAACAGGATGAAAAATCTATCGAAAAAACTAGAAAGTAAAGAAACAGCTAACTCCTAATCAAGATAGCATATTCTAGTTTTCTCCTTAGAAATAATTTTCTTACAAACCATTCTCCTTATATTAATAAACTGGAAAAGCTTCTTTTTAACTGCAGTGTCAATAAACATTGAAGTATAACTAGTAACCATAAACCAAACTCCCTGCCTTAGTTGTACTGTGATCAATCTTGGAGTAAGCTCAACTAGAGCATCTACTATTCTATCAACGTTGTATCCCGTGCCAACTACACGAATTTCTTTCATCGCAAAATCTCCTGAAATACCGTCAATATCGATTCCGTCAACGTAGAGGGTAATTACTGAACCTAACTTGAGAACTGAAGCAAATTCCTTTTGGTTGACTTCAATTCTATATTTAGAAACGTAAGATAGCCATCTATCAAGTTTCCTTCCTCTGAGTTTAGATCTCAACGCTCCTTGAAGACTCATTGACATAATCATATCAGTCATGTTCAACGTTACGTAATCTGGATCCCTAAATAAAAGAGAACCATTACACTTAGTCTCGCTTACTATATCTCCACAAATGTAAGTATATTCCTTAAGTGGAGGCATTAGAAGATCCTCCGATTCCTCTACTCTCAACTCCATAATAGAAAAATGCTTAACGGTATATATATTAGAATACTTTTTGTAAAATTGCTTCTACATTAGTCATAAGGTAATTTATGCTACAAATAGCTTCTTTTAATTTATTTCTATATCCTTATTAAATAGCCAAGTCATTTTAAGTTACATCACAATTCAGTACTCGGCAAATACATCACTATTTCAGCTTGATTGATTTCAAGGTATAAATTAATAAGAATTTTTTACTTTCAGGACTATCATTTGATAGATGCTAAAACTAGGATGAGTTTTTTATTATTTAGAAATACTCTATAACACGATGGCAAAGAGAAAAGCTGATAGGAAAACAAAGACTAAGAGACAAGATAGCAAGCTAATTTACATTCCATTCATAGTATTGGGAGTACTCATAGTTGCTTTAGTTGGCTTCACTTCCTATAGCCATCCAGTTTTCTCGCCTGCAAGTTATATATCAAGCTCTCCTGCTCCTTTTAAATTCTTTAAAGTAAATAATCAAAATTATGCTGGGAATAGCACAGTACAGATTTATTTCATAAGTTGGTATGGATGCCCATATGGAGCTACGGATTCATGGGCTTTATATAAAGTACTAACTCAATATGGCACCGTTAATGCTACACCAGGACACTCATTAAGCGAGCCTAACATACCCTTTATTCCAGCACTATGGTTTGAAGGATATCAACCAAAGCCAAATTCAAATGTGGACTTCCATTTTCTTTATATCTATAATGAAAATTTGACTGCAACACCAACTGGTGTTCCTGTTAACCCTACTAACGGCAGTGCGGTAACAATAGGTTTACAAGAAATAAAGGATAATCTTAGTTTCGCTCCTTGGATATATAACTTAGTTAAGGAATATGAGGTAGATACTCCTATAGTTACTACAAGTTCTGGTCTAAACGATTCTATAGCATACTCTACTCCGGCACCTCATATAGCTACACTAATAATAATAACAGGACCAGGAGGAACTTACATGGAAATAGGTTTCGTATCACCAATGAACCCAGATGTAATAGGACAATCATCTGCTACTGCAGCGCAACAATACGCCGAGCAGTTATACTCTCAACTAAAATCTAACGATATTACAAATGGCAGTGTAAAAACAATGATAGACCAAGGAAGCCAAGTAATTAATTACGTTATTTCACAAGTTCAATGATCTTATATCTTTCCTTATCTTCGACTACCCTCATGGGTCCTATGTACTGAGAGAGACATTCTTCCTTACATTTTTCCATGCTAGGAACTCCTTTATCAAATAAAAGAACTAATGTAGAGAATTTCCCTATAGAATTCATAATTAAGTTCCCTGCGCTTTCGGTGTTCCATATTGCGGGTAAAGCTTCAAGCTCATGGTACATGGACTTCCTGTAAAATTCTGAGTCGATCCATCTTTCCTTAATTGATTCACCATGTCCATACTTGTTCTGGCCCACAAACAATGGAACTACCAAAACGTCCGCATTTTCAATTTGATTTCTAGCATTTTTCTCTACTCTCTTTCTAATTTTATCCATCAATATTCCCATAAAGTACATTCCAAGCTCCTCATCATAGCTGTTATCCTTGTCGTACTTGGAATGAAACTGTGAATTCGCCCATGAATAGGATTCTATTATTTCTTTTTTGTATTGATAAATGTTATCTAAGAATGGGAAATCCGTAACTGAAGAGAGAGCTGGAGATAATATAAATACATTTTTGCCCTTTAACTCAGGTAGTTGGAAATAACTATGCGTTATTAGCGGATCAGCACCTATTCCTGCAATGTAACCATAATGCTCATCTGTAAAAGAATAATAAGAAATTCTATATTGATTCAGGATCTGAGAGTTAGGATACCAACTCTTAAATTGAGATATTCCTTCTTTAGATGATTCGTTAATTGCCTCCTCTATTCTAGAATATGCTTCCCTAGTACTATTGAATTCACCATCTAACTCTCCATAAGGCACGAAAATAGGCTCTCCCCACTTCGGAATAGCATAACGTAGACCGTAAGCTTTAGCAACGTCAGAGATTGAACAGTCTATTATAGTTTTTATCGCAATCTTCATGTTTTTATCCAAAGAATCTATATGGTATATTGCCTTCTTACTACGTTTAAAGAGAAAGCTCATGACATAAATCTATCTTCATCACAAAAAAAGTTACCTAAATTGAACTTAAAATACGGAGGGTTCAGTTATAAGTAGCCTTCATCAAAAGTCAGTTTCTGGCGGCTTCCTCATCAAAATCTTTAAGCTCCAAACAGATTTAAGCTCATCTATGTTATCACTAAATTATATTGATTCTAAATTAGAAGTAACTACCAATTAGAGTTAAATTTAAATTAGAGCTTGAGTACTTGAATATAGGAGAAAAAATGTCTACACAAATTGATAGAATACCTTTAATAGGAGAGGAATTTCCTCGTCTAGAAGTAGAAACCACACAGGGAAAGAAAGTTCTTCCTGACGACTACAAAGGAAAGTGGTTCCTTCTTTTTTCTCATCCAGGAGATTTTACTCCAGTATGTACAACTGAGTTCATTGCCTTCGCAAAAAGGTCTGACGATTTCAAGAAACTAGGTGTAGAGCTAATAGGATTGAGCGTAGATAGCACAATAAGCCACATAGAATGGATAAAATGGATAAAGGACAAGGTCGGAGTTGAAGTTCCATTCCCCGTGATTGCGGATCCAATGGGTCAAGTCTCTAAAAAACTCGGCATGATACATGCACAGTCTGCTACTTCCACGGTAAGGGCGGTATTTCTGGTTGATGATAAATCTAAGGTTAGACTCATCATGTACTATCCATTAGAATTGGGTAGAAACATAGATGAATTACTAAGAGCGATAAAAGGGCTTCAGATGGTAGATAAATACAAGGTTGCAATTCCTGCGAACTGGCCAAATAATGAGGTCATAGGAGATAATTTCCTGGTTCCTCCACCTAGAAACATTGCAGATATAGGAAAAAGATTACAGGAATACAAGGGATTAGATTGGTGGTTTACCTTTAAGGAGTCTCCAAAGGAGGATTCGGAGGAAGCAAGAAAGTACCTAGAAAGAGTAGCGAAGGCAGTTCCCAAAGGTCAGTAATTTTTATAAGGTAAAACTAATATAAGAAAACAATTTATCCTTTCCTAACAGATCACTTATTAATGTCTAACGAATTGTGCATCGAAGTTTCAAACGTTACAAAGAGTTACGGGAACATAAACGCTCTTAATGGTTTAACGTTTTCTATCGCTTGCGGTGGAAAGTTCGCTTTGCTTGGACCTAACGGTGCCGGGAAATCCACCACCCTTAAACTTCTCATGGGATTTCTTAAGCCAGATAGAGGGTCAGTTAGAATTAAAGGATTACCTCCTTGTTCTGTAGAGGTAAGGAAAATTACCGGCTATCTCCCAGAGAACGCACAACCATATCGAACCATGACAGTTCGCGACAATCTGCAGTACATTGCAGCTCTCAGAGGGGTTGATATGAACCAAGTATATGAGATTGTAGACTTGTTGGACCTTCGCAAATATTGGAATTACAAGGCTTCTCAACTCTCTCAAGGAAATCTGCAAAAGCTTTCAATAGCGTTGGCAATAATGCATAAACCAAGTATATTACTTATGGACGAACCTCTAAATTATCTAGATATACCAACGCAAGAATCTGTAATTTCAATTCTATCTAAAATATCATCCACTATGTTAGTTTCAACTCATATAATGAGTGTAGCAGGAAGACTTACTGATAACGTAATAATGATAAACAAAGGACAAGTAGTATGGATGGGCACATTTGAAGACATAAAAAGAATGGGAACTGAGGATGAACCTATCGAAAGCATAGTAGCAAAGCTAATGAGGGGTTAATTAATTGGGTTTAATTGAGAATGCTAGGAGATTAAAGGAAGTCGGAGAGGCTTATGAGGAAACGCTAAACCAACTTCTGAATGATTTAACCCAAGTTATTTCAGGAGAGTGTTCAGCCCTAGAAATGGAGGATTCCTTGTTTCCCGTATATGCTCCTTCAGCAACAAAGAAGGGAGGGATATTGGCGTTCCCATTTAAATGCATGGGAAAGAGAGGCTATCTTATAATCAACGAGGAGGGAATATTCTTCGAGGATCTAGATGGTAACGTAAACAAGATAAGAAGTTTAGATGAAAAAGCTTAGTAATGTCTGTTTATATCATATGTTGTGTTACCCTTTGGACAGGATAAGAAAAAAGAGGAACTATTCACCTTAGCTCTGCCTCTGATATCCTGGTGGATTCCTATTATGGGACCTGCAATTACTGGATTTCTAATAGGATTGAATTTAGATCGAAAAGAAGCAATGAAGTTCAGTGTTATTGATTCAATGATAGGTTCTGGTTTAACTACTTTAGTTTACTATCTGCTGAGGAGCATAATTAGCTATCCTGCATTTGTAGTGATCATAGTTCTCAACATTTTGGGTTCAGTTCTATGCATAACGGTATCTCTATTTATCAGTAAAAACATGACTAGAACAATAGTAACTAACAATAGACTTGAAGCAGATTTTTATGTTAATAACGTCAATGAAGTTGAAGAAAAACTAAAAAACTATATAGATCCTGCCCAATGTAGTCCACCAAAATACGGTCTCTCAGAAAACAAAATTGAAGTTATTAGAAGATGTGGAAATATGAACCTATCGTACGAGATTACAGAAGAAGGTTCTAATTTGTATAAGGTTCACTTAGTGATATCTACGTAAAAAGCTAGATTTCTTATAATTAAAGTAGAAGTAAAAAGAAATTTATTCCTTTAGGAAAGGAGCTATTGCATTCTTAAAACCAAAATAATCGTTAACATGCTCAATTCCTAGTATTGAATTGAGCATAGTTCCCTTGACAAATGATGGATCCATTTTCATCGGCAACTTAGATATTACTACGTTTGAAGCTTCATCTGGATTCCTTTTGAATGCCTCTATTCCTTTTTGATACGCTTCTAGTATCACTTCCTCGTTTCTATTGATATGAACACCACAGCTACCTGGCATTTCTGGTATCAAATCCTCGAATCTTATTCCCTTTCCAAAAGCTGAAGATACAACAGCAGAATCTACTTCTCCAGATTTCAGCAACTTCATAATCTCGCTCTGGTCATTCACATAAACTATCTCGACTTTCTTACCGGATCTGGAAAGATAAGCCCTTAGCAATACGTCAGCTGCGCTACCTTTTCTCCAAACTGCAGTCTTATTACCTATAGATGGGACTATTTGCATCAAACCCTTTACAAGTACCTTATCTATCCTTAGACCTCTCCTTACTAAAGATACCGTTGAATCGAAAACAGCGTCAGCATCTCCCTCTTTACCAAAAGAGATGTTAATTCTCTCGTCGTTTGCAGCTAAAAGAGGGTATACAACAGGACCTGGTGCGGCTATTACGTTTATTTTGTTCATAGATTACTTCTATACCTAGACATTTTTAAGTTTAATCTTTTACCATTTAACTTGTTAGTAACTCATAAGCGTCACGAAAGAACATTCAATATGTTATTCTCTAAGTTTCTTTAAATATTCAATTAAATTTCTTTCAAAATTAGTATCTCTGCCAAGAAACTTAAAGAAACCCTCTTCAGTAATCTTTCCAGAAAGGAATAGGGAAATAGCCGCATAAAGCCTCTCTAAGCTACACGGATAGTCTGAGAGATTTAGGGACTTTAAAACGTTCCTAGCTCTATCGTCTATCGACACTATACATCACTAAATCTGCATTATTGCTTTTCCTATATCTCTTATAGAAATTATTCCTACTACCTTACCTTTATCAGTTACCGGTAAATGTCTAATTCCCTTATCCATCATAGTTTTTGCAGCTTCTTCTATATCTGAAGAAAGGTCTATTCCTATAACCTCCTTTGTCATATAACGCTCTACGTTTGAATTTATGTCACCGTCAGCTGCTGCTCTCGTTACGTCTCTCTCAGTTAAGATACCTATCAGTTTTCCCTTCTCGTCTACTACAGCAAGCGCACTTATATTAAGAAGGGACATGCTCTTTGCGGCTTCAACAAGAGGATCTGAAGGCTTAACTACTATGACTTTTCTACTGATATATCTTTGATCCATAAACTAGTATTTGGCCAAGGGTATATTTAAAGGATTTTTTATAACATACTTGTGTTATAATATTTATTTTACTATAGACTGATCGTACTAGAAGTGAAAACTCTCTCATTTTTATTTATCAAAATGAAAAGCTACTTTTTGAGTAGAATTTGTTTAATCAGTTAGATATATTCACTATCACTATTATCATTTTTATTTTCAGAGATTATAATGCTAGAATTTGTTGATTTTAGGGAGTTTCCATCAAAAACAAATAATAACTGATCCAACTTTGGCTTGAGCTTCCTATCAGTGACTACTATTAATGGAAACTTCTTCAACTCAGAAGTCAAGGATATGAGACTGTTAACATGTAAAGATAGTCTCTTCTTATCAGATAACTTCTTGAGGAAGTTTACGTTTTCTATAACGTCCGATACGTTATAGAAAGTATGTACTATTTTATGATCTACTTCCACTAAGCTGTCATCGTCCATTATGAAAACTATATCAAGAGCTCCAAACTTTTGGAACATGTCTTTAAGGAAATCCTTCAGAGAGTCGTCATCAATGTTGCAGTTTAGATCTATTGCTATCAATGGTTTCATAGGTATGAGGATTACTTTCTACTTATAAACTTTTGCGTACTTTTTCTTTAAAAGAGATCAGCTGAATTCCTTATAGATATAAGTGTAAATAATCAAAATGATTTTAAAGTGATGTGTTAACTTAAAGATATTAAATGTGTTGTTCTTCTTTGGCTCATATTACCAGTCGCTTGATAGTTAAAAATAACCAACCAAAATAGAAATATTATTAGAAGTAGCTTCAATCGTTTAGAAATATTATTCAGAAAATAATTCTTAATTTGCAAAAAACTTCGTCATGCTTGCTGCCTAATTTTTAAAGGAAGCTAGCATAAGATTTATGTTAATGATAGTCGTTCTAGGAGGAGGTCCTGCTGGAATTTACGCTTCTATTGAGGCAGCAAAGAGAGATGCAAAAGTTACTCTAATAGAAAAAGAAGAAAGGATAGGTGGCACTTGTACGCTCTATGGCTGTGTTCCTACTAAATCCATGCTTTATCCTGCAAGGATAATAGATTCTCTAGAAAAGTTAGGAGGTAAAGGGGAAATCTCAATGACTTCTATCCAAGCTCTTGCTAGAGGATCCGTTGAAAGAATTTCAAAAGGAATAGAGTCTACGTTAGAAAGCCTTGGGGTTAACATAATACACGAAAGAGCATACATAAGGTCCGGTAACGTCATAGTAAGAAATGAAACTTTACCCTCAGATTCAGTAATTATATCAACTGGTACAGAAAGGGATAAGGAAAACGATATGATCTATAGTGAGGATTTACATGAGGTTGACCTTTCCTTCAAAACAGTGGGGATAGTAGGCGGGGACGTGGGAGGTTTAGAAGCTGCGTGGTTATTACATACCCTCGGAAAAGAAGTTTACATGATAGACAAGAACTCCTTTTTGATGTCATACCTAGATGATGACATGAGGAAAGCAATAACGTCATACTTTAAGAGAATAGGAATAAAACTTGTACTTAATACAGAGGTGAAGTCTATAGAGAAAAAAGAGAAATTTCTATTGAAATTAAGCGATAACGAAACATTAAGTGTGGACAGAGTACTCAAAAGCTTCGGAAGACATCCTGCCATAGAAGGTATTGATGTACCAAAGAACAGATACATAAGAGTTGACGACTACCTTAGAACTGAAGTAAATGGTATATTTGCAGCAGGGGACGTAATAGGTACACATACCGCGCATTCGGCAATTTATGCAGGTAAAATAGCAGGAGCTAATGCAGTGGGAGAAAGAAAGGAGTTCAATAGAGAAGCTATACCACACGTAGTATATACTAGACCTGAAATAGCTTACACTGGTCTAATGGAAGGAAAATGCGTGAAAGTCCAGGCTGGTTCAAACGGAAGAAACATAATAGAAAGGGAAACGTTCGGATTCCTGAAGCTCTGTTCTGAAGGAAAAAGGCTGGTTTCGGCTGAAGCTTTCATGGAAGGAGCAGAGGATGTTATAGCCACTGCCTCACTAATGATTAGACTTCATCTAAATCTTGATCAAATACAAGATTTTATACCTCCACACCCCTCAAAATTAGAACTCCTAAAAGATGCCGTAGAGGAACTCATAAACATAAATGGCTAATATGAGTACACTTCCATTAAGAGATGCTATATGCATATACATATATACACAATATTCACTATTTCTCTTTGTTGAGTTTCACCCAAATGGAGATAATCTTTATTTAGCTGATTTTTATTGCTGACCTTGCATAAAGTTGGTATTAACGTCCTCTGGTTCTTCATACCATTTAACCTTATCTCCTATTTTAGATCTCATTTTCCACTTCATTGACTTAGGATGTTCTTCTATTTTCTTTACTAAAATATTTAATTTATCATCTATTTGTTTAGAATATTCAGAGTAATTAGAGGAAACGAACTTTCTCACGTTTTCCACATTTAACGAGAAAGTCCTGTAGAAACCCCAATCATCAGATAGGAGTTTAGCTATGTAATTAGAATCCAGAGTCCTCTCATCATCCTTTTCACCTATTTCTACATCATGAAGCAAAGACAATATGTCCTTATAGTCATTCTCCGTCATTTTTACTATCTGCATTTTACTCAACAAGAGATCTGAAGTTGGAATTGTATATCTCATTATGTTAAGTCTACCTTTCAAATTGATTTTATGGCACATGTTGAATTCATCTAGAAACACATCTATTGTAGTCTCAAGAACCGGATCATAAAACATCAATCTAACACTTCCATGAAGTGCGTTAAACCTTTTGTTAGGCATCATCCCCATCTTTTCTAATGATGAAGATATCTTAGAGCTTTGACTCGATAAACCAAAGTAATCTGCATCCTTGTACTGACGAGAAAATATTTTGGAACCTTCCTTTGCTATTATTGCTATAGCTGCACCACCGATTAACCTGAGGGTTATGCCGTCGTTGTTACACCCGTCTATCACTTCCTTAGCTCTGTTTAGGAGTACCTCGCGCTCAACCCCTATCTCTTTTCACCAATAATAACTATCATACATGATTTTTATTTTTATAATATCCTACTCTAAACATTAGTTAAAATTAACGTTTAATAGCGAAGCTAAATAATAAAAACTAATAGAAATCTATACCATATACAATGAAAGATTTTAAAGAATTGATACTATTATATTCAAAAAATATCAAAATCCTACTCGGGAGGTATCTCTTCAAATAACATTTCCATATCTATTCCAATCCTTCTTTTGGTATATAATTTGGCTAGGTAATATATTAGAATTCCTGACCCATATATTGCTATAAGAGAACCTATAGTAGAAACATTTATCGGTAGCAGGAACGAGTTATTCCAAGTTAGGGCTAAGGTATATATCAAGAACCCGAAGGTCAGGAAACCTATAATTGATATGATAGGAACTCCTAATAATTTCCTCTTGAATGGAACTGCGTTCTCGTAAACTCTCTTCTTTACGTACGGCATCAAGGCGGTTGATAGTGCAAATACTGCATAGCCTATTTGAAAGACTATCGTAACATCTACAGTAGATATTGCAGGGATGAATGCGTACATCAAAACTCCTGCTAAACCTATAATTGAAACTAGTATAGTAGATTTAAGAGGAATATGATATCTTTCATTAACGTCTGCCATCCACTCCGGCATTATTCTATCAAAAGACCAAGCGAACATGTACCTAGTCAAGGCTACAACTAAGGGGGGATTACTGTAGAAATTTGGAAGCCATAGGGCTATGAACATTATAATATAAAGCAAAACGTTATGGTCTACTATTAAAGCAAAGAATGGAGTAAAAGGTCCTATATCTTGTAGGGACGAATAAACCGGATCGCTTATTCCGTTACAATCTATGTAAGACCATGAAGTAAGGAATTTCTGTCCAAAGGCATGAATATTGAGGTAGGAGAATATTGCATAGTAAACACCTACCATTGCAATAGTAAACACTATAGAATAAAACACGTTCTTCTTTACGCTCTTCATCTCTCCGCTCCACGAAGCTGGTAAGTTATACCAAGCATAATAGTACCACACTACTGGTAAAGCTAGTAGCGTAGCAGAGAGAGGGGAAAAGAAGGTTAATCCATTGGATTCCGCATCATGAATTACCTTAGTATATGCGTTAGGTACGCCAGAGACTGAGCTTAAGCTAGACGCAAAGGAGGAAGGAGTGATAGTAACTAAACCTATGAACATTATTATAGTTGTTACAACAGATATCAGGCCACCATATATAATAAACTTCCAATGATCCTTACCTAAAGAAGCTATTACGCTGCTAAACAATACAATTACCAAGCCTACTGAAACTTCTCCTATCTTACCGTCAAAAAAATTACCTAAACTTAGAAACAGGCTATTATGAAAATAAATACCAAGTCCAGTAAAGAGATATGCAAACCATTGAGCACCATAAAAACTATATATTCCGAGAGACAAAGCAAAGGCTATCCATAGACCCCAATAGTTGACGAAGCCTATCATTGGATTAGTAGCCCTACTATTGAAGACGTAATCCCCTCCAGCTCTAGGCATAGAGACAGAGGCGATGAAAAACAACGACGCCATGAGTAGAGTGGGAAGTAGAGAAATAAAGAAAGACAGAGGTAAGTTGGCACCAGGCGATAGAAAAAGCCACTCTATTATTAATATTGGTACTCCTCCTGTCACTAGCCCGAAAGTAGCAAGTGATGATGACCAAGGACTTACCTCTCTCACCAAGCCCGAGGATTGTCTTATGAAAAGGTTTTTAGAGGGATTATTCTGGACCATTGCGCCAAACTTTAAGCAATTATTTATCATTTATAAAGTGAACTGCTACGTTTTCTTTTAATGAAACATACATTATCCATAAAGAGGCGAAAAAAGAGAACAAAAATCTAATGAACAAAAAGAAAAAGAAACTCTCTAGCTTTAAAAATACCTTTATTTCTTGTCTAGCATATTCTGAAGCTCTTTTGGAGCGTCTTTTTCAGAGACTGCTCCTCTACCAGTTTTTCCTCCACCTTCATCGTAGGTGAAGCTTATCATCTTGCCTACTTTCCATACTTTCTTTATTTTAGATGTATCTACTTCTTTCTCTTCTCCCTTATACTTGAACTTTACCATTACCATATCTTTTCCCTAATTAAGGGTTAAGACACTGTCGTTAATAAACCTTACGATAGTTACGCAAGTAATACTTATGTTAATTCTTCAAGCTGTACTACAGATAAATCTATAGTTCTTTCAATTCTATTAAGATGAGGAAATTTGTTTGAAAATGATGGACTATAATAGTAACAATTTAACATTCTACTAATAGCTCAAGAGAAGATAAGCAAAATAATACAAGGAAAAGAACAGACTTTCATAAAAAGTATACCGATGAACTATTTGTACTTGATATACATAGAGCGGTATTTCTTGTCTACTCTTTAGACTTAATATTAAGTAATCTTCTTTTATATGAAACTTATTGTTTTTACTATATACTTTCTATTAATATGAAAGTTAAGAATTAGCTGACTAACTGATCAGCTAGAACATGCACTGCTAATACATGCTTGTAAAAAGCCTCGGCGGAGTCAAATCTCTCTCCACACTTACATATATAACGGTTCTTCGAGTACCTATCTAAATAATTCCTACATTCAAAATATAACTTCTCTAAAGAGTTGTTTAGGTCTCTCTTGCTCTTCTTGGATAACAAGTTTAGATCCATTTCCTTAACTGCCATCAGAAAAGGATAGTACGATATCCTCTTGCTGCTGATTTTGTTACTCTTCATTATCTTATTTAGAGCTTCAACCATAGTCATTGCTATCCCAATATATTAATTGACTCTGAGGGATTTAAATATTTATTCAAAAACAGATATCTGCTATATTAATTAAGTTAAAAGTATTAGAATGCATGGAGAAGTCTAAAAGCAAAGACTGTTTTGACGATAAATTATACAATAAAAATACATATCATGCCAAATTATCTTGAAAATGAGATAATAATATATATGAAAAATCATATATAATTTTAGGAAAGATTCATACACTTCTAGTCTCATTAATCTTCTTCTTCATTAGCTTATATAGTAACGCTGGATAAACCCCTAATCTTACTAAGAAAGTATCAAAAAGGGCTGCCAGTGCGATAGCCGCTCCCAACTCCGATATAACAGGTATAGGATCAGTAATTAGTACACCAAATGAAGCGGAAAGTATCACTCCCAATGCGGTAACAGCTCCGGCAGATAACGAAATACCTGCTACTATTGATTCTGCATTACTAACTCTTTTTTCTTCCCTGATCCTGCTTAAAATAAATACGCTATAGTCGCTAGCTAGTCCCATCATTAGTATGTAAACCAATATAGGTATGAAAAACGTAACACCGGACGAAGAGTCATTTCCATATGCTATATAGACAATTGAAAGTGCAGAAACTATCGTTAGAATTATAGTAAAAACTACTCCTGCAGCTATTTTTATTGACCTCATGAATAAGGCTAATACTAAAAATAAAACGATGGGGAGAGCTATAATTACGGTATTGTAATAAGGAAGTAAATAGCTTTGCAGATCCATGAAGATAGCTGTCTGTCCTCCCACTAGTCCTCCTACTGGTGAAACTTCGTCCTGAAGCTTGGATATCAACGAGAATGCTTGTTTGCTATCAGCATGATAATTTGTAATTACAGTTATTAACGCAGTCCTATTATCTATCCCTATATTTTCCTTCATTAACTCTCTTACTGCTTGGTTATACGTCCCATTAAAGTTTGGAGGAACTGGACCAAATACTTCCTTCACTCCATTCATTTTTGAAATATTATCTTCAATACTTGCGATATGCTCTAAGAAGGAGGTGTTAAAGTTGTTATTGACATGAATTACTATCTCAACTGGGTTAAGGAACGAGCTACCGAATGCATTCTCTATTACCTTTAAACCTTCGACTGCAGGATAGTTTGGTAAAGAGGACGTTGAAGCTTCATTAAAGTTAAGTGGAACCGAAACTACAAATAAAGATGCTATTACAGTAATTATTAATACAGAAACTAATATAATTGATGAATGAGATATCGAAGATCTCGACACCTTCTCTACGAATTTATTTGAGGAATGTGAAAGTTTGCTTGGCCAAAATACCTTTTTACCTAGTTTCATGTAAATTATTGGAAGTAAAGTAGTTGCTATAAGTATAGTTATAGGAATAGTAGGAACTATTACAAGACCCCACGATGTTATGTATGGTATAAAAATTAGAGATGAAAAAACTGCGGTAACTGCTGTCCCAGATATGATGATTGCTCTCCCGGATGTTCTCACTGAGGTTAGCATAGCTTCCATAGGTCTGGCTCCCTTAGCTAACTCTTCCCTAAATCTGGATAGTAGAAATACACTGTAGTCAGCACCTATTCCCATGACGATTACTATTAAAGGCTCAACTACCTCAAAATTTACTCCACCTTCCAGTATACCAATAATGGAAATTACTGCAAATCCCATCAGGACCGATAAGGATATCAGGGAAAGGGTTATGAGAGGGGCTATAATCGATCTAAAGTAAATTCCTATAATAACCAATAGAGCCAAGAAAACCATGATAAATGTAATAGACTGCCTAGTACCTTCAGATGAAGAAAGTTCCTGGATTAGAGGGGCTGAACCAGTGATGTAAAAAGTTCCGTTAAATGTATGCCTTACTGAACTTCCTACACTATTAGATATTATCCCTGCAGGATACGTTCCATTAGGAAATGAATATGAAGCACAGTAATTAGTATATACGAAAACTACACTAACATTGTGAGCAACGTATTGAGATATTAAAGAAGATGGTGGATGAACATCTTGATAAAGTAACGGACAACTGCCGTTTACTTGTTTAAACATAAGGAGATTCACTTCAGAAATAGAAATCCCAGTCATGTTAGATACTGCATGTGTTAACAACGACGATTGGTTATAGTTGCTTCTATTCATGTATTTTAATGCGACCAAACCAAGCGGACTAATTGCTTTAATCGAATTGTTAAATGCAATTGAATACGATAAAGGTAAATTTTCATGTGTTGCAAGGAAAGCCTTAGAAAAGTTGGAGGCAAAGTAATCATAGAATTTGTTGAAATATATAATGTTGTTACCGAATTTTACCTCCGAGGGAATTCCCTTAGTAGCCATAGATAAAGAGATAGATTCGTTATTGGTCTTTAGGAATAGGTCTATGAACTTATATGGAAAGAAATATACTGCATAGGCTGAGGCGTTTAGCAACCTTCCACTCTCATTTAAAACCTTCCCTATAGCGCTAGCATAATCGATGTAGATTGTAGCCTCACTAGTTACGTTCTCTACACCATGAACTTTCAACACGCTTTGTGAAACTATATAATTCTGTAACGGAGAAGCATTAACCAAGACTATATCAATAGAATTATTGACAGAAGTAGAGTGGAACTCTTTAGATATTATGTTCTCCGCCTCACATGCAGGATAATATGAAGGTAAAGTGTAATTCTGATTATAAGTCAAATAAGATGATGCTTGCGAGGCCAATAGCAAAGAAACTGCTAATACTACTAACCAAATGGCTATCCTTAGGTTGGTTTTCATATTCTATAATAGAATGGTTTCTTTAAATGTCTTATTGGCATAAACTGATTTAATTAAATAGAAAACTAGACTCATATGGAAATCATTCTAAACTCAGCTAAAAATTAAATGTCTTTTAGAAGACGCCCAAGCTCTCAAGTGATATGAAGTCTTCTGCATCAGTTAAACTTGTAAACCTATCTGATATAATCATGCTGTACGTGTGAATACTCATAAGATACCATATTACTCTGGGGTTTTTAAGAAATGGCCATTATTACAAATAGACAATTGTCTATATTCGCTGAAGCTTTCAATTTAATTATGTCAGGGAGATCATTGGAGAACGCGTTCGATATTGCATTTAAGGAATCAGGAAAAGGACTAGATAGGAAAAGAACGTTTAGAACGTTCGTGAACACCCTAAAGGAATTACATTACGTAGAGGAGATGTTCCCTTGCAGGAACTTATATGAAACTTTCAAAATAGCTCTCGAAATGGCAAAAGAGAACTTTCCTCTTACGCCAATGCATTTTCCTTTATGGATTAGGGAGAGGTTACTTGCAGCAATAGGCGAGGAGGGAATAACTAAACTAGACAAAAAGACCCAATGGATTAGAGTTAATACACTAAAAGGGGATTTTACCGAAACAATAAATTCATTAAAACAAAAAGGCATTTCTTTATTGGAAAAAGAATTCCCAATGTATGAAGCTAAAGGGAAATACCCTATATCTAAAACCAGGGAATTTGAAGAAGGATTAGTAATTCCCCATGACTTGTCCAGTTACTTCGTGGTGAAGGCACTAGAACCTAAGCGTGGAGAGAGAATATTAGAGATAGGCAGTGCTCCTGGAATAAAGACTTCTTTAATCCAACAATTAACTAAAAATCAAAGCTGGGTTGTCTCAATTGACATCTCAGTAAGGAGAACTTTGACTCAAAAGAGCTTGCTTAGAAAATGGGGTGTAGAAAACGTCGAAATAATAGTGGGAGATGGTGAAAACGTTCCTATTAGGAATATAGATAAGATACTAATTGATGCACCTTGCAGCAATAGCGGCACATTTTCCTCTGACCCTACGGTATTTCTTAGACTAAATAGAGCAGAATTAAAGAATTTAGTAAAAATTCAAAGTAAAATACTCAAGAAAGCTGTAGAATATAACGTTCCAACTGTCTTCTCAACTTGCTCCATTTTACCCGAGGAAGGAGAATTCCAAGTCGAAAGATATCTCAATCACCTATCTAAAATTCCTTGGGATGAATCGTTCTATGGATACAAAAAATCTAAGGTTTATATGCATGTAGCTAGAACGTATACGCATATTCATAGATGTGACTCCTTCTTTATCTCAAGGTTAAATTTTTAGAATAAATGCAAACTAACAGATAAATAATGATTAAAATTACATAATTTTAAATAAAACAATAATAAGAGCTTGGCTGTCTAAAGCCTTTCTTTTAATAATTTTCTCCATAATTTACCGTTTTCGTCTACTCCACTTTCAACTTCATATCCCATTGACATCCAGTACTCTATTCCTCCTTGCATTACATAGGCTTTCTTCTTATAAAGATGTGGCATTCCATACGTTGCATATCTTGCTCTGTTTCCATGTTCGCAAATTACACCAACCTCATGATTCTCGAATAGATCTTTTAGATATTCTAAATAATCTAATGGAACTAGTATTGAGCCAGGTATATGATGATCTTCGTACTCCTCTGGCGTTCTAACGTCTATCAATTTAATCCTGCCTTGCTTCCATAATTTTCTTATAACTGAAGGGGGAAGTTCCATAACATTCTTCACAAAAGGAGTAGTATATTGCTCAATTACTTCGACCATGTTAATTCACTTTAAACAATGTTAAAGTGATATAAAAAGTCTTTTATCACTACGATATTCATTTATTACTTGTAGAAGATTTAATTATTATAAAAAGTACTTAACAAAGTTCCTCCATTCTGACGGGTATAGAAGTTATTTTCTTACCTATAGCCTTCTCTAACGCTCTGATCACTGCTGGCGGAGTCCCAATGGTTGCGCCTTCACCTATTCCCTTGGATGGTAGAGGTGCATTGGAGAACCCAACTTCCATAAATTCCCACTTGACATTGAAAGTCTCCATAGACGTAGGCATACCATATTCGGCTAAGCTACCAGTGATGAGATTACCATTCTCGTCGTAGACCATTTCCTCTAAAGTAGATTCTCCCCAACCTTGTGCTACTCCTCCCCTTACTTGTCCCTCTGCTAACATAGGATTAATTACCCTTCCTATATCATCTATGGCGTAGTAATCTAAGATCTTGGGTTTACCGCTTTCATCAACTACAGCAAGTGCTACATGAGCTCCATAAGGATGGGTTAAATCGTCCATGCCAAAGTAAGCGGTAGATTCTAATCTGGGCTCTTCTTTATATGCCCATGCTCCTCCTAAATTAGCAGTAACCTTCTGTGATATGTCTTTCAAGGTTATATATTGTCCAGTTTTAGGATTAACCACCCTACCATCTGTGTATTCAAGCTCTTGAACGTCGGACTTAAGGAACTGAGCTGCAAGCCTCTTAGCTCTCTCCTTTACCTTCCTTGCTGCGAGGAGGGCTGCGTTTCCAGCTAAAGTTAAACTTCTGCTTCCATACGTACCGAAGGCTTCCCCGATAATTGCGGTATCCCCCCATATCACATCTACGTCATCTATCGGTACTCCTAGTTCGTCAGCCACTATCTGAGCTATTGCTGTACCAGCACCTTGACCATGAGGCGCTGCTCCTATTACCACCAAAACCTTACCATCACCTCTCACTCTTACTGACGCGCTCTCCCATGGTCCAAAGTTATTTTCCTCCACGTAAAATGAAAGTCCTGCTCCTGCTCTAATTCCCTTCAAACGTAGTTCCTCTGCTCTTCTCTCAAATTCCCTATATACATGTTCAGCCTTTTGAAGTAAAGACATGAAATCTCCGCTCTCAAAGTTTATGCCTAAAGGATTCTTGTAAGGTAGAGACGTAACTAAATTTCTTTTCCTAAATTCTATAGGATCAATCTTTAATTCGTCTGCTAAGAGATCCATAATTCTCTCTATAACAAAAATTGCCTCTGGTCTTCCGGCTCCACGATATTGATCCAATGGCGTCTTATTTGTATAAACTCCATATACATTAACTTTTATATTAGGAATTTTATATGCTGCAGGCAACATAGTAGCAGCTATATCTGCTAAATAAGTTGAATGAGAGGCTGCACCCATGTCTAATATTAAATCATCTAGAATTGCAGTTATGGATCCGTCTTTTCTGGCTCCAGCCTTTATGTGATGTATTTGACCTCTACCGTGATACGTTGATCTCATATCCTCGCTCCTTGTAGCTATCCACTTGACCGGTCTCTTTGTAATTATACTAGCATATGCTGTTATAAAATCTTCAGCATAAGGAAATAGCTTAGAACCAAAGGCTCCACCCGTATCAGCTTGTATAACCCTAATATCTCCAACTTTATTACCGAGTGCTGAAAGGAGGAACTTCCTCATATAGTGAGGCGATTGTGTAGATGCATAGACAGTCAGGTTTCCTTCTTGAAACACTGACATTACACCTCTGGGCTCCATAGCAGCAGGATATACTCTAGAAATATTCATTTTCTCTTCTATAATTACATCAGAATTCTTAATTGCTGACTCAGCATCACCAGCTGAATATGTCTTCTTGTAACCTACATTATCTTTACCTTCAATCGCTTTAACTTCGTTTTTAAGCGACTCTTCAGGGTCTATAACTGTAGGCAGCTCTTCGTAGTCTACTTGAATCAGCTCTGCCGCATCGGCTGCAACGTATCTATCCTTAGCAATTACTGCGGCAATTGGCTGACCCGCATATAATATCTCGTCTTTAGCCATAGGAAAATTATTTGGTCTGTTCTCGAACTTGAAAGTAAAACCCGTTATTATGACAGATACGCCGGGGTACTTAAGGGCATCACTGATGTCTACTTTCTTCAACTTAGCATGAGCGACGTTACTTCTTAAAATGAACAATTCTTGAACTCCAGGGAGACTTAGATCATCGACATATTTTCCTTCTCCAGTAATAAACTTAAGATCCTCCTTTCTCTTTGATCTTTGACCAACGTACACACTTTACGTTAGAAGAAATAAGATAAAAACCTATAGTAGACTCAAAATATCGTCCTGCCTAGTTATCCTCCTTCTTCCAGCGAAGCCTTCATCAACGTAATGCCAAAATGATATATCCTCCTCACTGGTTAACCAACACAAAAATGCTGGTTTACCGTTTATAATTGCAGGAAAATCAACTAAGCCTATAGCAGGATCCCTAATAAGAATTCCCCTATTTGATATTTCATCTATTATGTTCTTAGTTGCCATAGTGTATAGCGTAATTGCTTCTTTTTCTCCTTTCATTAATGCATTCTCTGCCAGATATTTAACATCGTTAAGTTCATCTATTTTCTTTCTAATCCAACCCATCATTGACCTGGCAGTTTGTAAATCATAATAGGGATACTGTTGCTCCATATATTTATGGATATGTATTTACACCTATTTAAATGAACTACCCTTTATTTTCGTAATTAAAATTACTATTAGTTCCATCTAGATCTCTTTAAAAAGGATATAAACTCTAGAACAGCTCCTATAACGATCATAAATATTCCACCTATCTTCCACTGGTATGTATAAAGTACTGCCTTAACGCCGCTAAAGGTAAACTTACCCGATACGTTATAAGTCAAATTCAAGGGAATCGATTTTATTGTAGAGTTTTCGCACCGTGTTTTAGGTAAGGTAACATTAATGAACTTGAAATAGGAAGTTTCGTTTACAACTTTCAACTTATACTGACCGTAACTGAGCGAAATCACCGTTGGAGTTGTGACGTTAATGGTTTTACCATCATGAACAATTTCTATGGTTGCAGAACCGTTATAGGAAAGGCTTAATTGTGGATTTATCACTAATGGTTGTACATCAATGATATATTCTCTGGAAAAGGATACATTATTTACATAATGATGGGTTATAGTTACCGATGAAAGGGAAAGGAGCACTAAACCTATGCTTAAAATCAATAAACCTATCCTTATAATCATATTTGATACCTCTTAAATATAATTAGTGAAGCTATAATAAAAATTATTCCAAGAATAAAGTCCACTAATGAACCGAAAACCGAGAAGCCAAGAAAAGAGACGTTACCTGTGATATAATACCCCAACAGTGGAATGTAAGGGTTCATGGGAGAAGTTACTAATATATCTTCCATATTTCTAGAGAGAATAAACTCGTATTCTCCAAGTCCCCCAAAAATAAACATCGAACCTAGAACAAATACTGAAAGAAGTGCAGTAGCGCCGGGAGATCTAACCTTTAAGATTGCGAGAAGTATAAATGCGGTTGAGAAAAAGTATCCAGCAGAGAAAACTCCTATTAAGTCCTCTACGATCCCACCAAGGGAGACTCCAAGACTCACCAAGTAAAGGAGAGTTGTAGATATCCACATTATATAAGGAATAACTATATCATTGAAAAGAAACAGAAGGAAAAGCCACGTTCTCTTTAGTGGCATCATGAGAAAAGACACTATCGAATTGTTAAATATATGATCTCCCAAAACGAATATAATGTTTCTAAGTGCTAATGCAAATGTCAAAGTCTCGGAAACGTTGATTATAGGAATTCCTGCCAGAACTAGGGCAAAAGGCCTGAAATCTCCTTGAGCCAAAAAGGCTGGGAAGAATATGTTTGTAGCTATCATAACTGGGACTATTAGCTGAAGGGTGGGATCTCTGTACCTTTCGTTAAAAATTATCTTGAACGTTCCTCCCAGTCTTTTCGAGAAAAGCATCATCTAAAGATGATCTTCTGATCATTATTATTTTTAGCTTAGCTTTATCTAGAACATCTACCACTTCTCGTATTCCGCCTATTACCTCTATATATGCACCTACGGCTTTAGCGTTAAAACTTGACAATAACTTCAGAGCTTCTTGAGGGTTATCCACTAATATGAGTAACTTGTTCTCAGAGTCCTCACCAATAAAGGTATTCATCAACGAAGATGCCACAATTTTGCCTTTATTTATCATTACCACGTGTGTTATTACTCGCTCTAGTTCTGATAATATATGTGATGAAATAAAAAAAGTAATCCCTCTTCTGTTTAGCTTAGTTATCAGGGAATTGAACTCGTTTCTAGCATTAGGATCTAAATTTGCTGTAGGCTCATCGGCTATGATTAGTTCCGGGTCGTTAAGCATGGCAGAAGCAAGCTGAACTTTCTGTTTGTAACCTGCCGATAATTCGCTCAGTTTCTTCTTTCTAAATTTACATAATTCAAACTCTTGGATTACGTTCTCTGGATCTAATTTGTCGAAGAGAGATGCAGTATCGTAAAGGTAATCTTCTACTGTATTAAGTTGAGGAAAATATAACTTATCAAAAATCACGCTCATTCTACTCCTTACTTCGGGGTTGTCCCAAGGATTCATGCCCAATACTTTTATGTCTCCTGCGTCAGCTTTCAGAAGTCCTGAAAGCACTTTAATAGTAGTAGTCTTTCCTGATCCATTAGGACCTATAAAGCCAGTTATAGATCCCTTTTCTACAGAGAAAGATATTCCGTTAAGAGCAACGTATTTACCGAACCGCTTTGTCATACCTTTTACTCCAATAACGTATTCCAACGATACTTCTTTTATCTAGAATAAATTATAAACATTTTTTAATGAAGTATCTGCTAAATGAACTGGAGAGAAAACTTAGAAATGCACAAGAAGGCGGACTAATAATCCTACCTTTAAGCCAACGAGTTGAAGAGGAAATAAAGGAAAGGGTGAAAGGTAGATTTGAGCTTTTAAGAGAATACTACGGAAACGTAAGCAAACCTGATAGCACACTCGTCATAAATCCATCTAGTTCACCATCTCTATTAGTCCAGCTGAAGAGAGTAATTCTCTGGGAATCATCTGAGGAATATATGAGGAAAATGAGACTATCCTTCAAACTAACGAACATATCTGTAAGGAACATATCCCCTAGAATTGTCTCAAAGGAGAGGATTGAAATAATTAGCAAAGTGTATGATAAGTTTAGATACCCTGTGATCCCCCCCAATGAGGAAGAGGGGAGGCTACTGTCAGAAAGAGGAGTCGAAGTAGTGAATAGAATTCAGGATTTGAAGTATAATAAAGTAATACTTGCCAGACAGCTAAAGGAGGCAGCTTATATTCTATTAAGGTCTAAGGTAATTGATTCAGGACATCTTGTTGACCTCACTGAGACTAGCAACATGAATGAGGACTGGGAAAAGGTCAGAATGGCGGAGGCTGGAGTTTACGGAGCTCCGTCAATTGAAGAAATGAACGGATTTAGACCTTCCTCTTATCCTGCTAAAACTAAGATGGACATGGAAGGAAAGGAAAAAGAAGTAATAATCACTCCTAGAAAAGGGATACCTCAGATTAAACTTATAAAAAATAATATTTATATAGGTAGCATCAAATTATTTGAATATTTTACAGAATTTAATAAAATATCAATAAAGGGAAGAAGGCTGTTTTCGTTCGACAGTAAGGACATAAAGAGTTTACTAAGAATAACGATGAGCAGGGATACGGTCCCTTTTCCGACTCTAACTAAGGACTGTGAGACAATTCTAAAGAATAGGACTTTATGTACTCGAATATCTGCAGAGCTGGCGTTGACCTTTCTATCTTTAAAGACAGAGAGAAGAGACCTTTACGCTGAGGTGTCTAAAACTATACGTAGAGACGTAATCAGGGAAATATTAAATGGAAACAAAAAGAAATATGAGATGACCTACTTGGGGAAAAAATTCTTCCTTGTTTTGGAACCTGAAGGTGAAATGTATATATCATTAAGGGGAGAATGTGAGGGAGGGCGAAGCCTAAAGTCCAAGATAAAAGCAACATCAATTATTTCTACAACTGTAAAATCTAGAAAGATAATAACGCAATGGATAAGATCCAACTTAAGATTAAACGAATGAGAAACTTTGCAGGTTATAATTAATAAAAAGTTCAATATATTTATATATTTTCAGCATGACTATCTGGTGATTAAAACTAATTTACCTTTAAATTCAGATGATATACTATTAACGTCCACGTCATAAAGACATGGGTCTTCCAGAAAGGCAATGGAGCTCTCCTCTGTATTTTTGATGAAGAAGTTCAAAATTGCTTGGTTTATCACTTCAGGCTCACAATTATAGACTGGCATGTCATCACATAGAACCTCCTGTTCTCCTACATGAATTCTCCTTCCAAGAACTAGATCAGAGTAGCCCGGGGGTAACACAATAGAGTTTATAAAGTCTGCTATTAGTCCCAACGTTTTAGGTATGCCGCTAGATCTTTCAAATTGTAAGACAGTAAATCTGTTAAAAGCTGAAAATAATCCAACTCTACAAGATGGAATAAAATAAGGCTTTAATTTCTCTAAGGATTGACTATAAAATGCATCTACTGCAACTGAAGAAGAAACTCCTGAAGATAGAATCTCTGGCCTTTCTATTGGACTAGTTTTAACCGCGACGTCTGAGCCGTTAACCTTTCCTTCTACCACGAATTTTCCAGTACTTATTTGAAAGGAAAAATCGAAATTGAACTTGCTCATCTCCAACTCCTGAGAAAGTAGCCTAGAATATGTCTGCTGGAAGATCGAAAACCAACTATCTACTGGATCACTTGGATTAAGCCTACCGTACAACCTCGGCATAGAAAACGTTACTTTATTTAAATAGAAAAGAATTCTAGCATTATATCTCCTTGTCTTTCCCCTAATTTTAGTTATCTTATTGTTTGTATCAAGTTCAAACGAATCATCGGCGTGCTTTATTATGAAGTTCAAGGCAACAATATATTAAAGTTGAACCTTTTATCTTATTGTTTTACACCTTACCTCTGCAATTAGCGTCACGAACTAACTCCATGGGACGTTATTTACGAAGGAATCTTTAATTAAGGGTTCCCACCATGTTCTATTCTTCAGATACCAATTAACGGTTCTTTCTAATCCCTCGTCTATTGACATTGTAGTGTAGGAAAGGGATGGCTTCATTTTATAAAATCTGTCGTGTCCAGGCCTGTCTTTGACAAATTTCTTCTTAACCTCTTTTCCCATTATTCTTCCAATTTTATCTATTAATTCTATGTTCGTAATACCATGCCCTCCAGGAATGTTGTAAATTCTCCCTCTTTCACCAGTCTCGGCAACTTTCTTTATGAGCTCTACAGTGTCTTCTACAAATATCCAATCCCTCATTTGTTTCCCATCACCGTAAACGGGAACCTCCTTACCCAAAAGGGTCATTATTATAGTCTTTGGTATCAACTTCTCAGGAAACTGTCTTGGACCATAATTATTAGAGGGTCTTATTATCATAGCGTCCATAGAGTAGGTTCTAACGTAAGATAACACAAACATGTCTGCAGATGCCTTAGATGCAGAGTAAGGTGACGAAGGCCTCAATGGAGAATTCTCATCAGCTTCGTTGTCCCCATAAACCTCATCTGTTGATATGTGGACTAGCCTGATTCCTTTTTCCCTTGCGATCTGTAAAAGATTTACGACACCGAAAACGTTCGATTCTAAAAAGGGCCTAGGATCCACTATAGATCTATCCACATGAGTTTCGGCTGCGAAGTTAACTATTACGTCTACCTTATATTCGTCGACGACCTTCTTAACTTCATCATAATTAGAGATGTTGCCTTTTATAAAGACGTGATCTACACCTTCCAAGTTTTCCTTTCTTCCAGCGTAAGTTAAAGCATCTAAAACCACAGGGTTTTCTACTTTTCTGATAAAAGCAGAACCTATGAACCCTGCACCTCCAGTTACTAGAAATTTCATATAGGATTAATGTAAAGTATTGCTTTATATTTCTGCTGAACTTCCGGGCTATAAAGTATATTTTACCCCCCGGTAAAATCTAGCCTTCACAGAAAATCTTTATCTCGTCTTAAAAACTAAAAATGGATAACGGAAAACAAGTCAATGAAAAGATGCGGAAAGTGAAAGATGAAGGATTAATGAATTAATTAACCCCACATTTGAAAACTCATCAATGGCTAAAATAAAGTTTCAGAACGGCAAATGGGATGTACCATCAAATCCCACTATTTTATACATTGAAGGGGATGGAATAGGACCTGAAATAACAAGGGCAGCAATGAAAGTCATAGATACCGCAGTTAGGGTAGCTTACTCGGGCTCTAGACAAATTGAATGGAAGGAAGTATTGGCTGGAGATAAAGCAAATCAGGAAAAAGGAGATAGATTCCCTCAAGAAACTAAAGATGCTATTGAGGAATATAGAGTAATACTAAAAGGACCCCTACAGACCCCTATAGGAAAGGGGTGGAAATCCGTAAATGTTGCTATAAGGCTAATGCTGGACCTTTACGCAAATATTAGGCCAGTTAGGTATATTAATGGAATTGAAAGTCCTTTGAAGAACGCAGAAAAGGTCGATATGATAATTTTCAGGGAAAACACTGACGACCTTTACAGAGGCATAGAGTATATCTATGATAGTAATGAAGCTAAAATGATAAGGCAGTTCATGAAGGATAAATTAAACGTGGAAATAGAGGAAGACACAGGCATAGGAATCAAGGTTATCAGTAGAGCTAAGACACAGAGAATTACTAGACTCGCGATGAGATATGCCGTAGAAAAGAAAAGGAAAAAGGTAACAATTATGCATAAGGGAAACGTGATGAAGTACACAGAGGGTGCATTCCGTGAGTGGGCCTACGAGACAATCCTAAAGGAATTCAGGGAAAATGCAGTAACAGAGGATGAAATGAGTCAAGGTGCGAAAGTAGAAGGAAAGGTAATTGTAAACGATAGAATAGCAGATAACATGTTCCAACAGATTATCCTTAGGCCCGATGAATACGACGTTATACTTGCACCTAACGTGAACGGGGATTACATATCTGACGCTGCTGGTGCCTTAGTGGGCAATATTGGAATGTTGGGTGGAGCCAACATAGGTGATGATGGAGGAATGTTTGAGGCAATTCATGGTACCGCGCCCAAATATGCTGGAAAGAACGTAGCTAATCCAACCGGAATAATAAGGGGAGGAGAACTAATGCTTAACTTCATGGGTTGGTATGAAGCATCAAACTTGATAGAGAAGGTGATAGAGAAGGTGATAGAGAAGAAAAAGGTAACCCAAGATATAGCTAGGTTTATGAACGTGAACCCACTATCAACTAGCGAATTCACTGACATACTATGTAAGGAAATGGAGACCCAAAGTTAGTGGTTTACTGTAAATTTCCTACGTTTCATAGGTGTTATGTTCCCTAATTCGTCCATTTACAATAAAATTCTAAAAAGATAAGATAATTGTTAAATAACTAGACGAAATTTGATAGTGCTATTTGGTATTACAATATATAAGGGGGAGACACACTAAAGCAACAATGTTCTTTTAACTAAAAATAAGCTAACTTACTACAATTTTGTATAATTAATAATTCCAGCACTAAGACGTTTGAGTTCCAAACGCTTAACATAAAATAAGAATCAGTTGAAATTCACGCTGTCTATAATACCCCTAGGTTTTTACGGTAAAAATATAGATAGAAACGTAGGAAATTTACAGTAAACTAAAAATCATCGTTATATTCCTTTGTTGGTTTGATATTACCAACATAGTCTATAACATGTATAATACCATTACTTGATCTTGAAACAATTTTAACATTAGAAACACTAGAAATCGTTGTGATCAGAGAGGCATTGAAGGGTGGTAAGGGTGAGGTTATAAAGGACCCAAAGGTTTTCATAGAGCCCCTTACTGCTTTCACAGAAATCCCTTTCAGGGAAGATATACTTAGAGATACTGCAATAGCAGTCCGTTACTTCGTTAAGAACAATGTTAAGTTCTCCACATTATTCCTAGGCCTGACTGGAACTGGAAAAACCTTTGTAGCCAAATATATGTACAATGAAATCGAAGAGGTAAGCAAAGAAGATCAAGAGTATAAAGGAGTTAAACAAGTATACGTTAATTGTAGGGAGGTAGGAGGGACCCCTCAGGCAGTACTTTCGGTAATTACTGAAAGGCTTACTAGTGGTATTGTTCCAAAGCATGGAATAAATTTGGGAGAATATATGGAGAAAATCAAAAACGTCATGAAAACGTGGAGGGCGTTAATATACCTTGACGAAGTTGACACCTTAGTTAAGAGAAGAGGAGGGGATATAGTTTTGTATCAGCTTCTTAGGTCAGACGCAAACATATCAGTGATCATGATAAGCAACGATATTAACGTTAGGGACTACATGGAACCTAGGGTTCTTTCGTCCTTAGGTCCTTCTGTAATCTTTAAACCCTACGATGCTGAACAGCTCAAATTCATATTATCGAAATATGCAGAATATGGTCTTCATTTGGGTACGTATAACGACGAAATTCTAGCATATATAGCAGCTATCTCGGCTAAGGAGCATGGAGATGCAAGGAAGGCAGTAAATCTGTTATTTAGGGCTGCACAATTAGCGTTAGGCTCAGGATTCATTAGAAAGGAGCATGTAGATAGAGCTATTGTTGAATATGAACAGGAAAGGCTTTTAGAGGCAGTTAAAGCGCTTCCTTTCCATTATAAGTTAGCATTAAGATCAGTGATAGAAGCTGAGGACGTTATGACAGCTCACAAAATATACACAGATATGTGCATGAAGTTAAAGCAGAGGCCTTTATCATATAGAAGGTTTTCCGACATTATATCTGAGCTGGACATGTTTGGAATAATCAAGATCAAGATCTTAAATAGAGGAAGAGCTGGTGGAGTTAAGAAATATGTTGAAGTAGAAGATAAGGAAAAGGTTATGAAAGCTCTAAATGAAACCTTTGAATATGAAGATGACGTGAGCCCCGATGATTTGGGAGAAAGTTAGAGAACTTGAAGAAAGGTTAGAACATATCAAAAAAGAGATTAATGAAATTGAGAAAGAACTGGCTTCTCTTCCCTCAGGGCATATAGATTCGAAGAAAGTTAATGATAACCAATATTATTATCTAAGGTACTGGGAGGATGGAAAGCTGAAGAGTAGATATATAGGTAAGGATGCCTCTGCAATAAAGGCTGAGTTAGAGAGGTCCGCCGAGTTAAGGCAGAAGCTGGCTAGACTGAAGGAAGAAGAGAGTAAGTTACAGAGAGCTTTAGATAAAGTAAATATGGCTGTAATCTCTATTCTTTTTTAATCTATATATTTCTCTAAGCTTAGTTTATATCGTTTAGTTTTATTGATTTGTAGCAAAAAAGATGTATCTAATTTAGTTATAGAGTGTAAATACTTTTAAGTTAATTAGTCTAAATGAGAGTCAGAGACTATGGTCTATCAATTCGTCTCAATTACTACTTCCTTAGACAACCTAGCTTCTAGTATAATAAATGCCATACCATCTATAATAGAATTTATTATCATTGTTCTAATAGGCTATATTGTAGCAAACATTGTTGCCTATTCTATAAGGGTATTTTTAGGTAGATTACCTCAGCAAGCCCACATTTCTATGAGCATAGATCTGGTTGCTGGAGCAATAAAGGCGTTAATTATCATCATAGCTCTGTCTATAGGTCTTGAAGTATTGAATTTACCTGCAGCATATACATATATTCAGCTTATAGCAAATTATTTACCTAAATTGGCTGGTGCTATATTACTATTAACCTTAGGAATAACTTTAGTAAACATTCTAACTGACTACATAAAAGGGCAGATCGGAAATACCTCAGACGAGTTCACCGGTGCTATAATAAACATACTAAGGTTTGGCTTCTACGGTATAATTATAACGCTAGCCTTGATACTGGCTATATTCAGCGTAATACCAGGAGTTAACCCATACATATTCTATAGTTTAATAATAGGTTCAATAATAATATATGCAGGCTTTACAATTATAGAGAAGGTCCTTCAAGGAATACCACAAACGCCAGAGTTCTCCTTCCTACCGGTATATGGAAAGTTCGTCCTCTACATTGCAGTTCTACTAATAGGTATAGCTATAATAGTTCAGCCATTTGCAAACGTTACCAGTATAATCAACACTATAGCTTGGGGAATAGCTATAGCTTTTGCAATAGCGCTTATACCTATTGTAGCATTTATAACCAAGAGGTTCCTCTCAGAAATAAAGTAATATGTTTTTTCTAAATAGATTAAAATATTTTATGTTTTTAAATTTGGATTGTAATTTTATATTAATTTTTTTACGACATATCAGCACTTAAAGGACTCCTCACATTTCAGCCTGGAGAATACTCTTCATCTAACAGTCATTTTTATACGAGGAAATAAGAATTTTATTCATGGCTAAGCTCTCAGAAGAAGAAATAAAAAGAAGATCAAAAGAATTATCTGAAGGTTGGAAAATAGAAGGTCAAAAATTAAAGAAGGAATTTAAGTTTACTGACTTTAAGGCATCAGTTGACTTCTTAAAGAGAATCCAACCAGTAGCAGATTCAATAAATCATCATCCAGATGTCTGTATCTATTATAACAAGGTGATTATAGAACTTACAACCCATGATGAGGGAGGAATTACTAATATGGACTTCGATCTTGCATTGAAAATAGATTCCCTTAGTAAGGTCTCATAACTTTACTATTCCAGTATTTTTTATATAGAAGAAAACTGGCTATTACCATTGGAATCAATAGCATAAGAATAGGAATTCTAAAGAATAGTAAAGATACCAATACACCGTAGGTTGGAGGTAGAACAGTAAACAATATGTTATTGTAAGCTATGAAATAGGAATTGGCTGCGCTTCTTTCTGCAGGAGTTGTAGCTCTAGATATCATTACTGTGGTCATTGGAAAGATGGATCCATGTGGTACTCCTAATATTAACATTCCAATTATCATTATCTCAAATGAGGGTGCAAGTGCGACAATACTCAGTCCTATTGCGGTAAGTAATATGCTGAATGCTAACGGTTTCTTTAAGAAATCGAACGGTCTTATTGACATAAGGAGTCTGGTGCTAAATGATACTAAGTAGAATGGAATGAAGATCGAATACGCCTCTGCTCTAGGAACGTTGAAAACTTCCTTGGCATAGATCGCGAAGAAGGTTGTGATTATTCCAAAAGGAACATTATATGTAGTTATAGCTAAAATTGCTGAAATCAAACCCTCGTTCTTTATAACCGACTTAAAAGCTGACGACTTATTGTCACTCTTTATGCTTTCAGGGAAGTTGAATTTCCACGATACCAGAAATAAAGGTAATGCTAAAGGCACGAATAATAGAAAGATATCATTGTAAGTAAATCTAGTAAGTAAGAAAGTTTCAATTACTGGTCCTATCACTAGGCTCAGGCTCAAGCTCATGGAATATATGTTTAGCAGTCTTTCAGAAGACCGTCTGTCTCCGGCCATAGAGGCAATAGTAATCAGATTAGGCAAAATAATGCCATATATAATGCCGAATATTATTGCATTAATCCATATTGTAATTGAATTTGATAGATAGAATGCTATTAGAAGAGGTATTGATATTCCAGACGCTGTTATGAAGAACTTCTTTCTCCTTGTAGAACTAAGGAACGGATTGATAACTGATGTAGATATAAAAGTAGCTACGAAACCTAACGCTGATAGCGCACCTACCTCAGAGTTAGTAAACAATAGTTGATACTTTGATACCAAAGGTACTGTAGTAGATATCATGTTATTTACGGATCTTGCAGATACTGTGGCTAGGATAACGATTATTATTAAGTAGATTGATGACCGCGTTCTATTCATAGCCTTACATAATAAGTAAATATCCTAAAAAGTTACTTGTTTAATTTTTTAGGTATAGAACTATTAGCGGAAGATTAGGATACCTTACTTTCTCTATATATTTTTTATCTCTACCTTCGTTTTTGACGTATGCTCTGTATTGTTAGTTTTGAAAATATATAAAGAAAGACGGTTTTCTATTTATAATGCCAATACTATATAGGTATAAGCCTATTTATACTTTATGTTATTTTTAGTAAATAATCTTTTTTAAGTTAAAGTAAGATATAGTTATCAGATAACTATGCCAAAACCGTATGTAGCTATAAACCAAGTTATTGTAAAGAACGAGCCTAAGACCTTTGAGATGTTTCAATCTGTGGGTCCTAAAGTATGTATGACAACAGCAAGGCACAAGGGATTTGTTGGATTTCAGAACCACATAGAAATAGGAGTAGTTCCAATGGGAACTAGGTATGGAGCAGCCAAGATGGATATGTTAAAAGAGAGCAGCACAATGGGTCTATATCAATATACCATGTGGAAGGACTGGAAGGATCATGAAGAAATGCATAAGCAAAACTGGAGCAGTTTGTTCAGACTTTGCTATTCATGTATGTCTCAGGTAGTTTGGGGACCGTGGGAGCCTCTTTATGAGATAACAATGGCTGATATGCCTCTAAACACTGAGATGACCGACTTTACTGTGATGGTAGGTCAAAAGTTTGCTTCTGGGGATGCATTATCTTTACCTCCAATATCACAACCTTACGGAAAGAGAGTTGTAACCTATGGAGAACATGTAGTAAAGGAGGGAATGGAGAAGGAATTTGAGGAGACATTGTCTAGACTATTACCAATGTTCAAGAGGGCTCCAGGATTCTTGGGATACATGGTTCTAAAGGAGATAGGAGCTTCTCCTCTAGGCAGCTTACAGCTATCTGCAAAGTCATGGCATCAGATGCTAGAGAGCGCGAATGGAATGGACGTTCCAGATCCAAACGGAAACTTCTCTCCAGAACAAGCAAGGAATAAGCCACAGAAATACGTAGTCCACATGGAATGGAGCAACACTGATGCAGCACAGTTTGGTCTAGGTAGAGTATTTCTATCTCCAGAATACAGAGAGATTCACGATCAGATAGTAGACACCTTAATCTACGGTCCATACATAAGAATACTGAACCCTGTGATGGAAGGTAGCTTCTGGAGAGAATACTTAAACGAAGTGAATCTACAGAAAGCTACTTGGTAAAAGTATTTTTCTTAGTTTAAATACTTTTTTTTAAAAAAATTAGTTCTTGATGACGTGCTCTTCGTTTAACTATTTGTTCTTGTCTTGTTATTATAGAGAGCGAAGATTTACTATAGTATTTTCTATGTCATATGAGTAAAAGTAAAAACCTAGATATCGTATTTTATATTATGGACAGCTTAGAGGAGGCAAGGTCGCAACTTAGGGAGGGTAATTTGAACTACGCATACAAGTTAATTACAGATGAAATTGAAAAGCGTGCATCTAAGGAGGCGTACGAAATATTAGGTGACGTTCTATTTGAAATGGGTAATTTCGAGGAAGCGTTGAACGCATATTCTAAGACTGATAATAACCTGAAGAAAGGGAAAGTCATGGTTAGCTTGGGCTTGTATAACGACGCCCTTTTAGAGTTGGGGGATTTGGATAATCAAGAGGCCCATAAACTGAGAGCTTTCTGTTTGCTTAAGCTCGAGAAATATGAGGAGGCTCTAAGTGAAGCAGAAAAATTTTCTGGTAGTGATCCTTTAATATTTAAAATTAAAGGAATATCTGAGTTCAAGCTCGGTTTGCTCTCGGATTCCATTAAAGATCTTTCAAGGGCATTATCCATGTATCACGACGATGCAGAATTATACTATTATAAGGCACTGGCAGAGGAAAAGCTGGGCGAGGACAAAATAGCTGAAAGAGACGCAGATATGGCAATAACCTTGAATCCCTACTATGCTGAAGTGTATCTTACCAAGGGTAGATTGATGGAATTACACGGTAAGGTGAACGAAGCTATCTCCCTATATGGTAAAGCAATTAGTTTGAGTCCTTCTATGAAGGAGGCTTATGTAAGAAGGGCTAAGGCATTCATGAAAATTGGTGATGAAGAGAAAGCAATGATAGATATAGAAAAAGTTAATCAGCTTGACGATAAAGAGAGCAAAGAAAAGGGAAATCCATTTAGTTAATATTCTATACATATTTTTCCATTCCACTACTTAACTTTCCATGAAAACCCCTGGCCAATCCTTCCTTTATTATTTCTATGTACTCTTTGGTAGGTTCCTTCTCTTCTTTGGAATCAGAAACATATGCCATTGCGTAATATTCTTTACCTTGAAGATCCTTTATGGGGAATATTTCCCTCTTATATTTTACCATATGTTCTTCTGCTCTATCTAAAGAATTTAGCTCATGTAGAAAGGTTTTTACATTATATCCATAAATCCTACCAAGTGGATCCTCTACTAAGTTGGCACAGAAACCGTATTTGCAAGACACACTAAATATCATCCTATATCCTTCTAGGATTGCAGGAAATTCGTTTATCACCTTTTTAACTCCTCGATCCTTTATTACATTTATGTTAGTATTTTCAGCGTAAGAAAAATAATTTACAATTTCAGGCATGCCACTCCACATGGAGTAGTTTCCAGATTCTATGAGCTCTCTTCCCTCAATATCCATGTTATATCTGTAGAGGAAAACGTTGTTCATTCTATATCTTCTTCTTTGATCAAAATAAACTGTCGTAGTTTCCCTAACATAAAGGTCGTCTGGACTTCCAGTAAATCCTTCAACTATGTCAAGTTCTTTAATTAAGCTATCATCAATTTCATAGACTTCGCCCCAAACTGTATTCTCACCCTTCACTATCCCTGGAAAGTTGACAAGGTCATACATGTTATATCCTTCTACATGTGCTAGTCCAACGAACCTTGATTTTCTTAAAAGATGATGGAGCTCAAAACCGTAACGAAATGTGCCATAAACGAACAGGAACATTATCTCTCAGTAGAAATCTCTATGTAATCAAGCCAAAAATCTATTTCTCCTTGGATTTCTCTTTCATTTAATCCATCTATAAGTTTACACGATTCTAAAATTGCAGTTTCGCCTTTAATTCTAAATGTTATTAAGTAAACTTTACTTAAATCACCATCTCCTCCAGCTTCCTCTAAGGTTGGGCTTTGAAAGGATATCATCAGCTTATCTTCTTCTATAGAATAGCTATAGGACGAGTTTCCCTTTAGAAAGTTAATTAGCTTGTCTAGTTTTATTTCCCTCAAATGCATCAGCCCTCTTAACTTTTAGTTTAAGTCCTTGTCTTTCAATTACGGTTACGGTTTCACCTTTATGGATCACCTCATCACTTATTGCTTCCCAAAGTTCTCCTTCCACGAGAACATATCCTACCTTTCCAGGGATTATGTCTTCCTCAACTTGGCCAATCTTTCCTACATAAGAATATATGTCACGATGCCTCGTTTTTAGAATCACATAAACTATTCTATAACTTAGAAATCCTATTAATGCTAAGCTAGGTAATGATACAATAGGGTCATAAATATAGCCGGTTATAACCAATGCAATAATTAAAATAAGTATAGCAATCACAGGAATAACTGCGGGATGTGACATAATTTTAATATAACGCAGGCTTAAATATAAACAATGCTATGGAGGAGAGCTGTTGCAATATTTATAATTGCTTCTATGCTGATTCCCCTTTCATCAGCTACTATAGTTAGCTCTCAGATTGGCAGTAGTTTTCCTATGGGAATTTCAACTTTTCCCCTTTCTGGAGTTTACTATACAAAAGAAGTAGAAGGAGTGATTAATGTTTCTAGCCTTCAAATCGGCGAGTCTTACTTACCCAACGGTCAGCCCTTTGAGATGGGAAATGCCTCTCTCCAGCTTAATGCCATGGTTGATGGTTTATATTGGGCTCAGGACGTAGCACTAATCTGTCAACAAACATCATCTACATTTAATATAAGATTTGTTGTGAACTATTGGAATTTAAGTGGTCCTTTTACATTAAAAGTCAATAACGCAACAGTCACTTCATTCCAGGGCTTAGGTGTTATATGTTACCTAAGTCCCAGTATATCTGCAACTATTCCCTTTAACTTGTCTCTATTTATGTTAGAGAATAGAACTGGTATCTCATTTGGATATGCTTACGATAATCATAGCGAAATATATTATTTTATTCCTATAAGTGGATCTTTTCAAATAGGGGGAACCTCTAAAATAGGTCTTCCTAATGACCTAGAGTTAGTATGGGGAGGTCCGGGAGGCGGGAGCGTAGTTAGCATACATATCAATGCATTATCGGAAATATTTTACAAACAAGGAAATAAAATGGTAATTCCTAATGAAACCTATTCCATAGGTTTCGATACGGGAGAGTCGGTTCAGGGAGTTAACGTAAACGCTGATTTATCTCATCTGTTCTCGCCTAAGGCTCAGGAGAAAACTGGAGCAGATAACCCAACCGTACTATGGCCTATACCCCCATCCATTTCTATAAATCAGCATAACTCTTCCGTCAACGTTACCGTTTATGTAAACGGAAAGCCAATTCCAGATCAGGAGATTGAAGTAGAAACAGGATTTCCTCCATCGCCTATAGCTAAAGCACTGACAAATCAAGACGGAATAGCGTCATTTACAAACATAACATCTTCCTTGTTCGTGGTATATTATCCTGGAAACTTTACTTTGTCATATAGCTATGCTATTTCTTCTCCTGCTCTAAATAGTGTATATTCATCCTTGACTTCTTACTATCATAAGCTTCTTAGTTTCCTTCAATCAGAGGAATATTCCTTTAAGAAGGGAATTACCTCGTTTTTCAATGATGGAAGATATGTGAGTCCTCCTTCGACTACTGTCAATTATCTTCTACTCGAATACATAGTCGCAATAGTAGTTGGCGTGGTAATTTCAGCCGTTTTAGTAAGACTTAAAACTTAGGAAAAATATAACATATAATATGTCTTCTTTGGATTTAGTTATAGGATTAGTTTTTCTGCTTGTTGTTATACTTGTCTTCGTTGCTCTTTCATTTAGGATAGTTAAAGAATGGGAAAAAGCGGTTGTGCTTAGACTAGGTAGACTTTTGGGGCTTAAAGGTCCAGGAATTATATTCCTTATTCCGTTTGTAGACAGACCTATTATAGTGGATTTAAGAATTAATAGCGTAGACGTTCCATCTCAATCCATAATAACGAAGGACAACGTTAGCGTTGCAATAGACGCGGTGGTTTATTATAAGGTAGTAGATGCTCAGAAGGCCATTACGACGGTGTTTAATTATAATGTTGCTGTTCTCAATCTAGCTCAGACATCTCTGAGGGATATAGCGGGTCAGATGGAGCTAGATGAAATATTAACTAAGAGAGAAAGTATAAATCTGAAACTGCAGGAGATACTTGATTCAATTACTGAAGGATGGGGAATAAAAGTAACGCAAGTTACTATAAGAGACATCAGAATATCACAGGATTTACTTTCCGCCATAGCTAAACAAGCCGAAGCAGAGAGGTTGAGACGTTCTAGAATAATAATAAGCGAAGGAGAGAAACAAGCTTCCACAATACTTGCTGATGCCTCAAAATCATATAGTGCTAACCCTGTAGCCCTTCAACTTAGGTTCCTGGAAACACTATCAGATGTATCTCAACGTGGAGGTTTAATAGTAGTAGTTCCCGCTGGAAGCGAGATCTATCCAACCTTAGGAACTGCATTAGCTTCATACGATCTCAAGAAAAACGGAGCTACAACTACTCCTACAAATAAATAGATCTTAATTGAATAAGTAAAAACTTTTTATTTTTTAATAATTGCTTTTTCCTAATCTCTTTAGAATTAAATCCTCTTTTTCCATATTTGACATAGTGAACAGATTGTAAAGGGATATTAACCTTTCGCTTTCCTTTTTAGACACGTTAGAGAGATCGTCAGCCAACTTGTTTAGTATAGTTATTTCCTTAACTTGACTTACCGCCCATCTATTTACGTAGATTAATTCCTTTCCTGGTTCTTCTTCCTTTAGATTCAGCATATCTATTCTCCCGATTGGCGAGGAGAAATCTTTCTGATAATAGTATGATATTAACTTGAGTCCGGCCTCTTGAAATTTTTCTTTATACATTTGGTAAGCATCTTCCAGAGATTTTAGGTCTTCTAGTTTTCTTTCGTGTTGAAAGAAAAGGTCCCATTCTATCGGTCCTATTGATAAAGGAGTATTGTAAATTTCTTTTTCCATTCTGTACTTCAGGAAAAGAAATGAAAGGAGGAAATTTTCTGTTGATTTAGATATTTGTTTCATTCCTCTGTTAGAGAAGTAATTTACAAGTAACCTTTGAGAAAACCTTTTAGATATTCCTATAACCATAGATTTTTCTCTTTTCTCTATTATTTTCATAGCTCTCATCTTAGTGTAATCTTCAAGGTCGGGAAAGCCATCTATATGAGAGTCTTGGTAATATACCGGAGGATCAATTAAAGGTCCATCAATCATTATAACATTAACGTCTTTGCATTTATCGAGAAGAGAAGTTTCTAACTGTAACATTAGGAGAATGGATTTATTTCCTACTATATTCTCGTCGTAATAATTGCTGGTTATTTTAAATTCCTGTTCTATTTCTGGAGGTATTTCCTTATTTCCTTTATCGTTCCCTCTAATTAGGACAGCCCTCGCTATAACGAAGATGTTGTCCTGCACCGGGACTATGTATCTACTTCCGTCTATTGCACAAGCATTGTGCGGAGGAGAGCTCTCTGAAATTTCAGTAAACTTGAAGTCTGCGTTTCCGTCTCTTATATCCTCGTAAGCAATTTCTATTGCAGTATTTAATTTTTCTCTATCTTTTATATTTCTTTCAGCGATTTCCTTAATCGACCTTACTATGTCTTCGCTCTTCATAACGAAATCTCCAGTTGAATTCCTTTTTCCACAAGCAGTTTAGATACTCTATTTACGTCTTCTAGATTTGTTTTGTTAACCCTTATCTTGCTGTCCTCAATCAGCTTTATCATTAACGTTAAAGCCCTCTCATCTAGACCTTTTTTCTTTATTTTATCTATTGTAATGGACTTGATATTACCTAAGTGTTCCTCTGCTTCCCTTTTCCTTAACGACAACTCATGAATGGAACTTGAATTTACGGTAAAGGTCATAACTTCTACATTCTCCTCTTCAAGGAATTGCAACAATATTCTTGCATAAACCTTAAGTAATTTATTTATTTCTTCAATTTTATTTTTAAGATTTACTCTGACGTTGTCGCTTGTGTACTCTATATCCTTTATTAATTCCATCAATTCGTGGTGGACATAGGAAATATCGTTCACTATTTGATCTGGATCCTTCTTGTTATATAACGACTTTATCTCGATAACTATTCTATTTAGACGCTCTGACAACCTATCGTTTCTATCTACCTCTTGAAGCTCAGTTAACATTTTCCTTGCCATAACTATTCCTTCAACGATTTCATTTAGCTTGAAATAGGATTGCTTCAATCTCTCAAGGGATTCTTTCATTCTGGCTAGTTCAGCTCTGATTGACTCTACGTTAAGTGTATCCTTGGTTTCCCTTAATTTAATATATAGATCTTCAGCCTTCAATCTCCTTCACCCTCTCTCTTATCTTTGATACTGTGTCTTCAATCTCTTGGGCAACCTTTGTTTTCTCTTCCTTTATTAAAGGAAGTTCTGGCATTGTTTTATTTAACGAATCTAGCAATACATCTATATCCTTAATTACCCTAGCGCTACCCTTGACTCCTTGAATCATATTGAAAATGTCAACTTTATTTAGGTAATCTATAATCGATGTTCTAACGCCATCAAGGACAGCATTAGTGAGATTAGCTATGAAGAGTCCCAGATGGATTGGCTGATCCTCATCCATGCCTATAGCTGAAACAACTTCGTCTAAGGATCTCTTGAACTCCTCACCCTTATTATTTTCGTAAATTTCCTTTAATGTATCGGAGATTTCTTTAGCTATATTTTTCATATTTCGTATTTTATTTAAGATTTCTTCAATTATTTTCTCCTCCTCAGTAGGCTCATTTATCCCTAAGAACTTTCTGGCTTTAACTAAAGTGTCAACTTTCTTCAATATCTGAATTTCGATCTCGTTATTCATCTTGTTTCTACTCTCCTCAGCTGTTGTACTTAACTTCGAGTAGATTGAGTTAAGAGCTATGTAAGACGCACAGAACCTTAAGTTGTTGACATTTTCCTTTGAGAGCATGCATAATTCCCTATATTTCTCCATAATGTTTCTCATTTCACTTAAACTTCTAATTCCAGCGTCCCTGCGTTTGGCCGTAATAAAATAATCGTCGTTCACTTCCTTTTTAGGAAGTTGATTTATTTTCTCAATAATAGCGTCAATGATCTTTTCCTTGTCCATTTTACTTATAAGTGAACCTGAGATTACTGAGACGTAAACTAGGAATAGTAGGCTCTGATCGTTCTTTGTTTGAAGTAGTTTAGCTATTGCATTCAGGAACTTTTCATCTGGAGACGTAGAAGAAGACGAGATGAAGAAGTTAACTAAAGGATTTACATAGTCGTCCATTCTTTGTTTCAAATATCCTGCCAATAAAGTAGAAATTTTATTAATTGTCTCACCGTAAAGATTACTATAGTCGAGGAAACCTTCCTTGCTTCTGATAATTTCGTTATCCGTTAGATAAGGGACAATTTCCTTCTCTAACACAGTCTCAGTTTCAAAGTCTTCTAAATGAAACTGTTTGGAGCCGAAGATCCTAAACTTCTGGTTTACTACCTCGTTGGTTTTCTCGAATATATCCTTCACTTCAGCTATGCCGTCTTCTGGGTAAAAGAGAATCCAATTGAAAGATTGTATTAGCCTCTTATTTATTGCTGGTAATTGAGGAATTATCAGTTTCTCATATGATTCGTTTATACACTTCTCTACATTTCTCTTAAGCTCACCTAATTTAATTTCCAACGCATCATATCTAATGTTGACGTTTTTCATGGTCTTCTTAGCGAAAAGCATATAGAGGAGTTGTCTCTTCATAGGCGTAGGCACGTCTATACGCATCATGGTTATAGAAAGGTTATTGGTAATCTTCACGAGTCTTTCAATGTCATCCATGTTATTTTCTACAAACTCGTTATTCATTAGCAAAAGTGAATGTATTATGTCCTGAGAAGATTTAATTTTTTCAATTATTTTCTCCATGTCCTGATGTGAAGTAGGCACGGCTAACATTAGGTTAATTTTCTTTTCACCTACGGTTAACTGAATTAACGTAGCTGGAAGGGATAATTGACCTCTCTCCTCAACTTTCCATTCTTGCTTGCCTATTTCTATGAAATTAATTATAGATTCTATCAATTTCTTGTTGTCGGTTAAGTTGTCGTTTACAAAACGCAGGGCCATATCTTTCATTTCCCTAGTTTTGAAATCCACTATCAAACCTCCTACGTTAGTATTAACTATCTTCTCGTAGAAGTCCCATCTCAATGCGTAAGCCTCTACGTTAGCTAAAGGAAGAACTTTTTCCTTGATTGCCTCTAATTCTTCAAAATCCGATATTATTCCTTCATAGACTAACTTTTCTAGCTCCTCGCTGATAAAAATATAAAGTGAATCTTCTATGTCTTTCCCCTTTTTTACTGTTAGAAGAAAATCTTCCAAGTTCTGTGCCACTTCACTATCGGACGTTACCTGGATCCACTTACTGTAAGGTACTAAGTTTCCCTTAACGAACATCCATTTTAAAGGTTCAACTATTTCGCTTTCGTCAATTCCAACTCTACACATCAACGACTTGTAAAGATTCTCCCTATCGCTCCTGTCTATTTCATCCTCTAGTCTGAGTAACTCCTTTTCTCTAACGGTTTCCTCTTCGTCGTTCAAGAAGCTCTTGGCAGGTCCTCTAGAAATCTCTTGGAAAGTATTCTCCACTGATGGAAAATTATCCATTATAACTTCGTTAATCAATCTAACGTATTTCCTCCTCTCTGGCTGGGTAACCCAGAAGGGAAGATCCATATATTTTAAATAAGAAATTAGGTCTTCCTCGTCGAATCCCCTTAACTTCATGGAACAATTCAGCATTAATAAAAACTCCAGCTTGGACGGGGTGTTGAGAGTAACCTTCTTTACTCTTTCTACCAGAGCTGGAAAAGTTTCTTGAAACATCAATTGAAGCTGTCCACCGACACTGAATATCTTGCTATAGGCGCTTGGAGTCATTGACAAGTAAATTATTGAGTTACCCTTGCTGTTAGCTAAGGTCTTTATATTAATCCAGAAATCTCTTATTTTTTCCTTATATTTTCCAAATATAGCCGAGTCTACTAAGTTTTCTACTTCATCTATAAGGAGAATTCCATCCCTATTGGGAATCCAGTTTTCCAGTACATTACTGAAGTTCTCCTTTATTACGGCAATGTTGGAGGAATTACTGTATTCCTTTATTATATCTAGAAAGAAAGATTTTCCTTGTCCCCAATCAGCAACTAAAGCAATAATTTCAGGGGACTCCCTCTCACTTTTAATTCGGTCTAACTCATGGTTTATGGTGCTAAAGAATTTCAGCTTATTTAAATATCTAACACTTGAAATGCATTTGAACAGAGAGAAAGCAGAACTGCTATCAGCTGCAGTCTCGCTAAGTCGCTTAGTCATAATATTCTAATCTGTAGTCAAAACTCTTTCAACTCTTTCTACACTGCCAGCGTATGACCCTAACCTAGAATCCCAAGGTATTCTCACAAGTACAGGACTTTTCATGGATGACATAAGTCCGTTGACTATAACGTATCCGGTCTCTAAAGAGGTGAGCGCGTGTGATAAAGATTCTGGCAGACCTCCAGAGGCAGACATGACATATCTTACATCTTCATGGTAAATTCTATGGAAGAAGAAAGTATTTAACATTGAAAGGACATATTTATCGATGAAGGCTGGCCTTTGGCTTACTAGTATTAAGGATAAACCGAACTTTCTTCCCTGCGTTGCTAAGGTAACTAAGACGTCCTTGGTTAAGTTGGCATTAACTGGATAATCGTTTGATGGAATGTAATTTTGTGCTTCTTCTATTATAAATATTATGAACCTCTGTGAACCACTATACTTAGTTCTTGTTAAGTAATTGTAAGTTATCCTAGAAACGTAGCTGACTATGAGTTGTTTTGTGGTGACGTCTATCCCAGGGGAAGCGTCAGCGGAAAAGTCTATTGTGGCTAAGCCTCTGCTTCTCCACATAAGTTCTAAAGTGTTTTCGGTCAACGATGCGTTTGGGCTAACCAAAGACAGCTTATTTACTACCTTGTTTTTAAATATCTCTAGGGCGCTCTGAACGCTTCTTGACGTGCTATAGTTGAATCCTAATTCCTTGTTAGACGATACCCCGTTAACTTCCTGTTTTAGGTTCTCCAAACCAGTAGTTGTTCCCAGCAGGAAGTTGAACTCCTTCTGGTCATGGAGTGATAGTACATATTCTAAAAAATTGGATTGAAGTGCATTTCCTCCTGTCTGACCATACTTGAGCGAAGTAATGAACTCAGCCAAGTCTCTAGGCGAAAACAGAGAAAGATCTATTGTAAGCCGTTGATCGTTAGGGAGGAGTGGATCCCTCAATACGTACCTCTTTATCCATTTTCGTCCTCTTAACATGTCAGAGTTGGTGTAAGTGAAGTCCGAATAATCTCCATTAGCATCAATTAATATTATAGGAAGTGCATCTTCTTTTTCTCCGATTTTTATATTTGAAAGGTTATATAAAAGATATCTCATATTGTAGCTCTTTCCGCTTCCAGTTTCGCCGAAAATTCCGGCGTGCATAGTTATTGAATTTAGGTCAAGCAAAAGCGGAATGCTAGACCCAGCTAGTCTGCCGTACTTAATGTAACCACAAAGTCCAGGTATTCCATAGAATTCAGGTAAATCTTCGTCCCTTATTTCAGGTAGTGTTCTTATCAACGAGCCAGGCTTTGGGGTTGAGTTATGACTGTACCTTCTTATAATGAAGAGGTTCGCCCTAGTTACCGTGCTTGAACTTAGTAGGTCATATATCTCGGAGGACTCAGTTAAAGGTCTTATCAGTTCAGAGTCCTCTGAGAAGAAATTGTTAATATATTCAAACGACTCAATTCTACCCAGCGATATCCTCTCGTTGTCCTGAATTACTAGTAATTGTCCCATGTTAACCTCGGCATCTTGGCTTAATATTCCCCTGACGGAATTACCGTCACCTTTCTGTAAGACTATTCCTATCGGTGGATTCTTTGTAAGTTCCATTAAGAAGTAAATCTATATCAGGTACATTTAAAACATTCTGTCATCTATTTAAAATTTTTATAAAATAAATCTACCAAATGGAAGCTATCTAATTACTCTTCAATGATCTGTCCGAATTATTCCCTTATTTTTCCCTTCACTTATGAGGCTGAATATTGCGGTATGTATGGACTTGAAGGCTAGCTTATCATACTTAAATAAGGAGAAATTAGCTACTTCAGAAGACAATGACCTAGATACAATACTGTAGTGATGCTTGGGAAGCACACCTACTATAACATCATGCGTTTCGATTATTTTATGTAAAGGTTGCCTTAACAAGTCTATGAATTCTTCCTTCTCCTCTTTGGACATTACCTTTGGGGAATATTCATACGAATTAAATGGATAACAATCCTCGAATTCCCTTGGAACTAAAAGCATGGGCTCAGACACGGAATAGACTTGTATAAAGTCTTCAACACCTGCCTTCTTTATTATGGAATATGCTAGCCTATGTGTTGCAGATCTATTGTAAGGCTTAATGGAAGTACAAGGCAGCAGCAGAGCCAATGGTCTATTAGATTTATAATTACTTAAGAAGAATTGATGCCACTTCTCCACCATTGGATGTTTGAAAAGGTCTAGCCCGTCTCTTTTATGAATAGGTTCAAATGAATTAACATGTAGTTCAGAGTAAAGTTCTTGACAATTTATCACACTCTTCACCGATTTTAGCTTCTAATTCATTAAATGTTAGGTCTGCCTCTTGTACCTTTTTATTTTCATATGAAGAATTGATGAGAACCCATGCATTAATCATGCTTCGAGTTTTCCAGTGTGTTAGATCCGGCTTGAAGGGGAAATAGGTTGAGTCGAGAAAAGAGTAAAGAGTTTCAAGTTCCTCTTCAGACGCCCTTTTTACTCTCCATACTATTTTCCTCTCTCCAACGTACCTTTCTCCTTTTCCTGGTATGATTATCATTCCGTGTATAGCCTTTATTCTGTAAGTCGACGTATCTACACTTTCTGCATCATGAAATACCTTTCTCATATAAGGTGATCCTGCACCCAAAACATGTATCCACCTAGATTCCAAAGACTTTCTAATGAACTTATAGATATGTTTTACAAGGGAGCGACTTCCCTTCTGACCCATTGTAGGCGGAACTATTCCACCGTAGGCTATCTTCCTTACTCCATAGGATTTATAGAAATCTATGGCCTTCTTTAGATCTTCCAACTTGTATGCGTGGACAACGGGGATAATTTCCTTGCTATCTAGTTTATGATATAAATATTCAAAGTTGCTGAAATTCTCCTTTGGTACTGACGAACACGGAGAAACTGGCTTATCCAAGCTCATGAAAACGTTAGCATTAAGATAAAGGTACTTCTTATATACAGCCTCAAGGTTTAGGGATAAACCTCTCATTAGTATTTGGTAACCTCCTGAATCAACCCACGTTTCATTATTCCAAGGTATTTTTTCCCAAGATAATTGATTTATCATGACTGGGATTCCAAGATCCCATATCGGTAGTCGTAAATCTGGAATTCCGAGGATTATCTTCATTCAACTAATGAAATGGTAATACTGATTATATGTTATACCAAGATAATACACATAAACAGTCAGGTAAACAACCCCTCATCACTTATCAGGTAAGGTTGGGTTCTCCATCGTATATTCATTAGCGAAAACGTATTTAAGGTTAAGAATTTGGATCACTTACGGTAATCTGACAGCGTTCAAAATTTCCTATCCTCATCATGGCTAAATGGTTTCTACTGCTCTCAGTAATCGTTGCTCTATCTATGTTTCATAATGTTATTGCAGATTCGAACTTAAGTAATGTAAATTTTACCCTATATAACGGCTCGAGCATCACGATTTCATATTACAATAATGTTGTCGTAATATCCCACAACACCTCAATTAACATACCAGTTGGTTCTGTGGTGACAGTACAAGCGTTAAGTACTACTGAAAGCCCATGTATAGAGGTCAACGGAATTAAGAGTCAGGGAACTGCTACCTTCACTGTAAATGGAGGTCAAAGTTATAACGTAACAGTGACCTTGAGACCTATCATGGTATCGCTCAAAGTGATTTATAGGGGTATGGGTAACGTTTCAATAACGTTTCAGAACGGATCTATCATAAAAGTGAAGAACGGAAGTACAATTATATTGCCAGACTTCTCTCTCATAAAGCTGAACGCAGATCCTAAGTCTGGATATGTATCAAACTGGTCGAACGGATTCGAATCTAACGAAATATGGTGTTTTATATCTCAGAATGAGACCCTAACTCTAGATTTCAAGAAAGATCCATCAACGGGATTTAGTGGAGGATCCAATTTATTAATTAATGCTGCTCTGGGTCTGCTTTTGTTAGGGATATACCTATTGCAAAGGTATGAGAAAAGGAAATCTGAAGACATATAATCAAAAATGTAATATAATATTATAAATTTATTTTCATATTATTTCGTAAAACTTGAACTATTAATGAAACATCTTTTATGTTTTAAAACTGAATCTTCATATGGTTAACAACTTATCTAAAGCTAAAAGCGCCTTTTTGAGGGAAGCTGCTGAGCAACCGATAATTTGGAGGGAATGGTCTCCTCAAGTTTTAGAGGAAGCTAAACGTGAAGATAAGCCAATCCTCATAGACGTTGGTGCAGTTTGGTGTCATTGGTGCCACGTTATGGATAGGGAGACTTATTCAAACGAAGGCGTGGCCAGGCTTGTCAATGAAGATTTCATTCCGGTAAAGGTAGATAGGGACGAGATGCCAGATTTAGATAGGGAACTTCAGAATGCAGTTTTTGCAATTACTGGAGAAAGCGGATGGCCGCTAACTGTGTTCATGACACCCTCAGGCAAGGTCTTCTTCGGAGGTACATATTTTCCTCCAGATGATATGTATGGTAGAATTGGGTTCAAAAGATTATTAAAAAACATAGCAGAGGTTTGGAAAAATAAAAGGGATGAGATTGAGAGATCGGCTTTCGATCCATCCACAATCAGTTTTGGAGGGGAAAATCTAGAGTTATCTGATACTATTATTCAAATTATAGGAGAGTACGATCTAGAATATGGAGGACTGGGCAACTCTTCTAAGTTTCCTCATCCTTTAGTTGATACCTTAATGTTAGATTACACTGCAATTTCCGGAGATGATGTGGGAAAGAAGGTTAGCTTGTTTACAGCTAAGAAGATGTATAACGGTGCAATCTTCGATCAAGTTGGAGGAGGTTATCATAGGTATACCGTAGATAGAGAATGGAAAATTCCTCATTTTGAAAAATTGTTAATAGATAACGCAGAAATCATGTTATCTCTTGTTAAGCTCTATGAGGCGACTAACGACGTGGACGTTAAAGACGCGTTGGAGAGAACTTACGCTTTCGTGAAGAGAGAGATGGACATGGGAGAGACCTTTGCCAATAGCCTAGATGCTGATAGTGACGGAATAGAAGGCTATTATTATACTTGGACTTTAGAGGAAATGGAAAGGTGCCTAGCCGAAGATTTTGATTTAGGAAAGAAGATATTTGGAATCTCGAAATCTGAGGAAGTAGAGGGAAGGAAAATTCTACTGCGAGATTTAGAGAACGAAAAATTGATTCAGATTATGGGAAAAGATAAAGCTCTATCTAAGCTGAATTCTATAAGGGAAAAACTGCTGGAGTGTAGAAAAGAGCGTAATCCGCCATTTAAGGATATAAACGACTACACTCATCCCAACGCTAGAATGTCTGAAGCTATGCTATATACTTCAACTTTATTGGGAAATTCCTATGATTTACCGTTGAAGATTTTAAGGAAAGTAAGATCTTCTCCTCACAGAAGGATAACTGGAAATGAGGAACCCTCACTTGAGGACATGGCATCAGTAGCACTAGCAGACATATCAGCATTTGAAATTTCATCAGAACGAGAATTTCTTGACTATGCCAGAGATATATCTTCAGCGATCAGAGAGAAAATTAGGAGCTCTAAACCCTATCCTTTAGATTCTCCCAACGAGAGTTCTGCATCGCTTATATCAAGGCTAATTGCTAAAATGTCTATTTTAGAAGGAGCGGATCTCAAGACTGAGGAAGTGAAGTTCGCAGGTTCCCCATCATTTTACGCTGGCTTGATAGATACGAACTTCATATTACAAAAGGGAGCTTTATCTCATGTGGTAATCGTTGATGAAGGAGATAGTTTAGCGGATCAGCTTCATAGGGTAGCACTACTTTCATTCTATCCATTGAAAATAGTGGAGAGAGTTCTTGATTCTGAAAGGGACCATTTACCGTCATATGTGAGGGCAATGTTTGACGTTAAGAGAGGATCCAGCAGAGCGTTTGTGTGTATAGGAAAATCCTGCAGTCAACCAGTTACAGATCAAGCATCAATTAAACAGCTCCTTAAAACTAAGCTTTAAGGTAATTTAATTATGGGGGAACTTTTACTTGAAAGAAGAGTAGGGGTAATTGGTGTAAGTGAAGGACTAGGGTACGCATTGGCGTATTTTCTACTGAAAGACGGTGCTCATGTCATAATAAATTCAAGAAATGCTAGTAAATTGGAAAAGATTAAGAATACACTTGCTAAATATGGTAAAATAGAAACGTTTGTTGGCTCAATGGATAACGAAAAAGAAATTGAAGATTTCTTTCAAGAATGTAAGAAATCATTAGGAGGAATTGATGATCTAGTGATTACAATAGGAGGTTATGTTGAGGATAACATATACGACCCTAAGGGACTTGATCTAATGATAAATTCTCAGATTAAAACTCCTATTAAAATAATATCAAGTGGAGTCAAGTTTCTTCATGAGGGTTCTACCATAATGATGGTTTCCGCCATGAGAGGGATAAGGAATGCACTACCTAATCAGCTATCCTATGGCATAGCTAAAGCCGGGGTAGCGAAGGCTGTAGAAGTTATTGCTTCTTCACTATTGGATAAGGGAATAAGAGTTATAGGAATAGCACCGAGCGTAATTGATGGAAACTTTCAGGTAGGTAGAAATTGGAAATCCATGAGGAAGCTAGGAGATTGGAAAGCGCCTCCAGAAGACTTCGCTAGCGTAATGTCGCTCTTGCTTAGCGAAAGAGCTAGTTGGATAAACGGAGTAGTTATCCCAGTAGATGGAGGTGCGTTCTTGAAATGAAATCGGATAACTTTTCACATCTTAAAGACAAATACAAAGAAATTTGGGATAGTTACGTTAACCATAAGTTCGTAAATGAACTAAGGGAAGGAACGTTAAGCAAGGAATCATTCAAGTATTATCTCATACAGGATTCTAAATACGTAAAGGAAATGATGAAGGCTTTAGCTAGGGCAGCAGGCAACTCCATAGATGATAAGGTTAATACATTTCTCATGAAAATCCTTAGTTCCAAGGATAGAGGAAGGGAGGTTCATGAAAAGTTAATCAAGAGTATAGGGATAACTGAAACCGAAATAGAAGACTCTAGATTTTCATTAGTTAACTTTGCCTACACTAGGCATCTTCTATTGTCATCTAGAACTTGGGAGGAGTTCGTCTTTGCTTGGACACCATGTATGGTTGGATATTACGAAATAGGAAATATTGCTAAAGATACGAAAATAGAATTATATAGAGAATGGGCTTCCTTCTATGCCTCTGCAGAGTACGGAGAAAGGGTTAAACTGATAATAGATGAGTTAAACTCTATAAAACTTAATGATTATTTAGAGTCATTATTTCAGAATAGCGTAATATTGGAAACGCTCTTCTGGGATTCTGCCCTGAAAATGGATCCTACTCTCTTTAGGTGAATTGCTTGTCATGGGTTACCGAAACTAGCTTTTCATTTTATTGTGACGGAAAGACTTTAATTTTCAATTGTAATACCGGCAAGTTTATCTTAGAAATTAAAAAAAATGATGATAAAATGTCAGTTTTTCTGTTCTCTAATGGTATAAGGGTTACGTTTGACGGTTATAGGCTATTTGATATGCATAATTTAAAGGTTACTAAAGGTGAGGAAAGTAAACAAGAACTTACAAGGCTGCTTCAGGATGCTTCATCGGATATAAACGAAGGAATATCTGTAGTTGGAAATTACTATGGAGTTCCGGTTAAGTTAGTTAAGAAACTTGTAGACGACTTTACGGGGAGTTGTAACGTAGAACCAGAAAGGTACTTAGGCTTCGATATAAGGCAGGTTAAAATATCCTTTGGTAAGGAGTTTTCCAAGGAATCTGCAACTTTCGAAAGTAAAACCTATGCAGAGATAGAAATAGGTAAGGACGGGTGTCTAAAGGCTAAAGTCTACTTCGACGGATCTAAATCTTCTTTCATGACATCTGATGATTGCCAAAATTTCATAGAAGATAAGGACGAGTTCCTCATTAAACTTAGGAGTCTAAATGTACTATTAGAGGAATACAGTGACATAGTTAAGTCTTTAGAAAAATGGGTAGAGTAAGCCTAAAGAAATAAGAATTAATAAAATTATAATGTTATTAATGATTAGGAATATTTATCTACTTTTTTATATAATTTAAATTGCTTTATAGTCTATCCAAAGTTTAGCCGAAACGATTTAAGGGACGCAGTCATATTATAGTTATGTCGGCGTCAAAGGATTTCTACATTAACTTACTAAAGAGCGAAAATTTATATGATAGGTTAGATGGATGGAACAAAATAGATTATTTAATTGATAACGGCATATTAACAAAGAAGGAAATAGAATCCCTCTTGGGAAACTTTGAGTTTCTTCTTTATAATGAAGATGAGACAGTTGCACTCCACGCATTTAAGCTATTAGATAAATTAATACATTATGGAATACTTGAAATAAATGAGAGACTTAGAAATAGAATTGTAGAACTAGTGACGAAGCCCCAATTGGATAACTGGTGGGTAGGAGAAGAAATGATATCTAAGGGAATTCTTAATCCTTCCGATTTGAGCGACAAGTTAGACTTGTTCTTTAATTTCCTAAGATTGCAGAACGCTGATCAGATAGACGCATGGGCCTTAGCAAGGAATCTAGTTAAAGATGATGTAATAGAGAAGTCCTTGTTGAAACCTTATGTAAAGAATATTCTAGTCTTGTTAAAATCTGACGACATGCACTTGAGATTCAACTCTTGGTTGACTGCTTCAGATTTGGTGAAAGATGGAATAGCTAATCCAGAGGACTTTTTGGAAGTCAGGGAATACCTAGTGCAATTACTTAAGAGCGATTACTTCGACGACTTAAGCAAAATTTATGAAAAATACGCTAGCGACTTTCTTGATATTATGACCAAACTCGGAATACTTAATAGCAGTGAAAACTGATGCTGTTAACTTATTTACTAACTTTTCTAACAATTTTAGCTATAATTACAGATATGCTCATATTTATGCAAATTTTAAAGGAAAAGGAATTAAAATTTAATGAAATAAACATGACTCCAAGGGCATCTGTAATAGTTCCAGTTAGAGGAATTGATGAATGTATGGAGGAAAATGTAAAGTCTCTGCTTCAACAGGATTATCCAGACTATCAAGTAGTTTACGTAGTAGATCCGGATTCTGAACCTAATCTAGTGGAAAAATTGAAAAAAATAGGTGTTAAAGTTATAATCTCAAACTATAGGTGCGAACTTTGCAGCGGGAAGATCAGAGCTCAATTATCTGGTTTGGCGTCCAGCGATGGAGAAGTGATAGTCTTCGCAGATTCCGATACTCGCTACGATAAACTTTGGTTGAGGAAGATGGTTTCTGCTCTAGACAAATTTGACGCAACCACAACATATCCATGGCCTAAGCCAACACATCTTTCAATAAAGAATTTAGTTAGAGCTGGATTCTGGACTTTAGGATTCGAATCTCAATTCTCTGAAAAGAATAGGTTTTTGTGGGGAGGTTCGATGGCATTTAAAAGAGATTTAATACTCAGAGCTGAAGTCATGGACGAGCTGTCAAGAGAATGGTGTGACGATTGCACAATGACAAGAATAATTAAAAGGAAAGGTGGAAGGATAGGTTTTCTAATGGACGCGATGCCTCTAAACATTTACGACGAAAAGGATCTTATAAGGTGGTCCTCAAGACAACTGATTACAATACGAAAGTATTCACCAAAGGGTGCAACTGCATATTTACTGGCTGGATTCATATTTCTGATATTTCTAATTCTTTCCCCCGTTGATCCCATTCTCATAACACCGTATTTATTTTGGATAATTAAGAATATAATTAGAGGAAGAAAATATGGGAAGTTATCTATAATTCCTTCCTTAATGACTTTATTTGCGATTCAGTATGCATTATTTCTATTAATATACAATTGGAACAAGAGGGAAGTAGTTTGGAGGGGAAAAAGATATATTCTAAGGAATTAAGGAGAGTACGAATGATGACGTTCTACCCATTTGATTTAATGAAATGGGCGTTGGCAGATTCTGAATCTTTTTAAGTAATGTATGTTTAGAGATTAGTAGCCATGGATTTCTTCAAAGGCGAAGTTAATTCAGTGAAGTCTGATCTAGTGAAGATAGGGCAGAGCAAAGATACCTTCATACAATGGCTTGTGACTAAGGATCAAGGGTGTGAAAGTTATGCCCTTAGAAGGTTTACTATGAAACCTGATGGTATAATATCATGCCATAATCATAAGTACGTAGAGACCTTATTCATATTGCAAGGTAAGGTCAAGGTTAAAGTGGCAGATGAAAGCTATATGTTAGAACCAGGAAACTTCATTTTTATAAATAAGTTTGTCCCGCACGAACTTGTAAATGTAGGTAAAGACGATGTAATTTTCCTCTGTATAATCTCTTACGAGGATGATATGAACATAAAGATTGCAGAAAAATGCGGAAGAGGTTCTTAAAAATGATAAATAGACAGTCATCTCAAAATATAACTATTGAAATATACTTTAACCCATACGCTTTTCATGAAAGTATAACAAAGTATCAGATAGAAAACGATGGAGACTGGATTAAGACTAAGAATGGTTATATGATGAGGGAGTTTGGAAATTATGCTATTTTGATATATCCTATTTTATCTCAAGATAACGATATAGTTATGTCTCTTTCAGAGAAGTTAGATAATCTTGATAGATTTAGAGAATCTCTAATGAAGCCAGGTAACTTCAAGGACTCTATAACTTTACATGTGACTGAAAATGAGATCACCACTTCCCTAGACCTAGATCTACAGGAAATTGTAGGGTTATCGTTAGTTAACGATGTAATCTCCCAGAAGGGAGTGCGCTTTAAGGAAAACGAAGATTTGACTTATGTTTCCGTCTCTATTAAGAGACCATTAACGAGTAATAGCCTAAGCGAATATTTCTCTAAGATAGCTTATGCATTAAAGCTATACTATAAAATAAGGGAAGAGCAGGAAGACATAGCACTTAAGACTTCTTTACAATTTGTTAATTTTCTTTAATAGAGAAGCTATTATCCCAACTACTAAGAGAAGTATACCTATACTCATCGACATATATTCATAAGCTATGTAAGGAGGGATAACTATTTCCTGTTCCTGTATGTCTTGAGTATATGAATAGTTATTTGCAACTACTACCGCAGTAGCTGATGCAACTTTTTCCGTCTTTAGGTCAAACACAGGGCCTCCATAATAGGTTACGTTTAGAGGGTTGGTGAACTTTATGTTAATCAAGGTGCTACTACCTAACGTTGTGCTATAAGTGGAATAAGGCGATATAGTTACATTCTGAGTGAAGATATAAGAGCTAAGAGTAAAGTCACTTATCATTATAGTAATCAATATTACCATCAAGCCAACGATTGCAATTAGTTTGGGGGATATGGACTTCAATCCTAATTATTGTTAATACCTTTGCTAACATATAAGCATATCTTTTTTAATGGGAAATATTTTGGGTCAATGCGATGCTTTGGTTAGTAATGACTACGGGCAAATGTAATCTTATCTGTGATTATTGTGGAGGTTCATTTCCTAAGGACGTGGTATCTTGGCAAAGCAAGTACAATGTTTTGCAACTCAAGCAAGTAATTGAAAAGAATGATAAATCACCTACTATAATATTTTACGGTGGAGAACCATTGATGAACCCAAAGTTTATAATGAAGGTAATGGATACAGTGAGAGCGTCCAGATGGGGTATACAAACTAACGGAACTGCAGTTAGATTGCTTCCAGAAAGTTATTGGAAAAGGATGAACGTAGCCTTGCTTTCTGTTGATGGAAGAGAAGATATAACGGACAAGCATAGAGGAAAAGGTGTCTTCAGAGCTGTAATAAAGAACGCTGAATATTTGAAATCGATGGGCATAGAAACAATAGCGAGAATGGCAGTTACTAAGGATTCAGATATCTATGAAGAGGTAATGCATTTAATAAATCTGAGAGTTTTCGATAAGATTCACTGGCAACTTAATGTAATATGGTCTGAAAGGTGGGATTTTGAGAACTGGGCTGAGAATTCTTATCTCCCTGGTCTAACTAAATTAATGGACTTCTTTATGGAGAATCTGAAGGAGGGTAAGGTAGTTAAAATAATACCATTTCTGGGAGTTATTAGCGCTCACTTCACTGGTGGTTATAGGGGTTCTCCTTGCGGAGCAGGATACTCTTCAATTACCGTGACTCCAGAGGGAAGAATTCTCTCCTGCCCCATAGCAGTGAGGGAGAAATGGGCAGAGTTAGGAAGTGTTAATGGTTTCAGGCTATTGGAGGATCCTCTGCCTGACTACTGTAAGTCTTGTGATTTAAATAAATATTGTGGAGGGAGATGTTTATATGCATCTAACGAAAGATATTGGGGCGATGATGGTTTCCAAGTTGTAGATTCTGTAAATAAGCGATACTTAAGACTAGTTATATCCAAAATTCCTGAAATAGAGAAACTAATAGAGGGCGGAGTGTTAAGCAAAGAGGATTTGATTTACGATCCAGTTCAGGATTCTACAGAAGTTATTCCTTAGCGATGTGAATTAGCGTCTAAACTCAAGGTTTTATGGTGGAAACGTTTAATTGAAGCCATAGATTACTAATAAGATTGTAATGGTTGTTGTGGAATCTTCCAAGGAAATATATAGCAATCTCTTATCTGCAATAAATAAAGCCTCGTCCAAAGTCTTGGTCGTTACGGAAAAACTCGACCAAGATGTGGCAGAGGCCTTACTTTCCAGAGCTGCTAGCGGAATTGACATCAAGTTGATCACCTCGGATAATGTTTGGTCAAAGTGGCTAGCCAATTCTAAGCTATCCTATAGGATAGGTGATGAAAAGAAGATACAAGAAGAACTTAACGAGCTGGAACATCAGATTACCCTGTTCTCCAGACTTCCAATTATTGTAGCAGTTATTCTCTACGCTGTATCATTTGTGCTTTTTCTCAAATATGGTTCTATATTTCTTCTGTTTTCATTGGTTATATCAACTTTGATTACAATTATAATCTTTTATTATATAAAATCTAAGAGATTAAAGGAGATGTATAATCAATATAACATTAGTAAAGAAAACCTGAATAACTTCCAAGAGCAATCAAAAGCCTTTAGAAACGAGATATCTAAAAGATTAGAAATAAATGAAAGTAAAGATATAGGTTTTACTATAATTTGTTGTGATTCAGATTGCTTCATAACTTCAATGCCATTAATTAGACAAAGGGAAGAGCAATATCATTTCTTCGATAGAGTAAATTACGGTGATGTAGTGGTTCTACTGTCTCAAATTCCTATAGCTCATTGAAAGATGCTTGAGCTCGTCATTTAATATCTCCTTAATTTTTTCCTCATTTCTAAACCTTTCCTTGTAGAAATTTATTGCACCCTGCTCAGCTTTTCTGTTTACATATCTGACCGCTCTTTCCCCGACGAATGAAAAGAGTAAACCTAACATGAATAAGGATATAAAAACGGGAATTTCCAGGAAGGAAGTCCTAAACTCCTTGAAGTATTTCCAGTGTTCCTTCTCTTCTAGATATGCCTCTTGAAATGCCTTGTATCTTATGCTGAAACCTTTCGCTAAACCGCTTGCGCCAGCTTCACCTAGTAAGGCTAACAAGTACTTGTCCATGTTGGTCATGGAATATTAGAAGTTTAAAAAATGGTTTTAAGCCAATTTTGATAGAGCGTGCAGCATTTCTATACCAGCCTTAATACCCCTTTCGGCTTCCTTTATTTGTTTCATCTGGAAGAAGTTTGTTACTTCATCCTCAATGCCTATACCTAATAACGGTAATGAATCAGAGAGCACTCTTCCGAATATCCCTGTTCCCTTATATATTTCCCTTATTTTATCTATGTTAAGCTTCAACCAAGTCCATACTGCTATTCTTGAATATGGATTTGAGGAAGCTCTAGTTAGTATTCTCACTATGTCTTGCTTCTTAATCTCACCTGTGTAAAAGAGTCCTAAAGTGAGGGAAACTAGGAAATCCTTCTTGAAGCTGAGCATTGAGTTTATGATCCTTAATTTCTCTTCGTCTAAGTTGGATTTTCTTAATTTGTCCAGCAAATTAATGAATGAGTCTTCTTCCCCAGTTACTGCGTATGCAATTGCAACGGGCTGTTTAATGTCACCATCAAGTTTGTCATAATCGTCAAATAATTTGGCTAATCCTAAGGAAAATCCCTCGTCCGCTATAGCTAGAGTCGACGCTACGTTAGAGTACGCCATCTTCTCTAATCTGCCCTTAGGCTTGCTCCAAAGCTTAATGGTTTCCCTTAATGTGTCCCTTACAAGGTCTCCGTATTTTGACGGACTAATAGCGAAGAGAATTCTCATTTGATCCGCAATCTCGTTGGAAACTAGCGTCGACTTCTGTCTGGCTGAATAAGCTAGGACCTTCTTGTAAGTCTCAAGATCTATCTTTCCAGCTATTAAAAAGTGGAAATAGTCGTTTAGTAATCCCCATTTTTCCATGCTAGATTTTTCAGTCCTTAGAGCCAAATCTAGATCCTCATAAAGAACCCTATAGAACCCTGTCTTGTCAACATTAGCAATCAATTGGCTCGGATAGGCGTTAAGTTCCTTTTCTAGGGTTCTCTCACGCATTAGGACTGACTCATTATTTCCGTTTAATCTATAAGTTATTGGAATTGCATATGTTTTCTCGTCATTTTTCCCATTTAAAAGAAAGCGATCTTGTCTTAAAGCTAGCCTGAACTTTCCTTGATTTCTAATTAACTGAACTACAACAAGCGGGTAACCTTCCTGTTTTATCCAGCTATCCATGATTGGTTTAAGGTTCTCCCCAGATGCCTCTGAGAGTGAATCCCATAGATCGTTTCCAGTAGCGTTGGAGAAAGAGAACTTCTTCAAGTATTTGGAGATCCCTTCCCTAAACTTTTCTTGTCCCAAATAAGCCTCTATCATCCTTAGAACGCTGGCACCTTTACCGTAGCTTATGTCATCAAACATCTGCTCAATATCCGATTCTGACTCTACGTGGGCTTCTATAGGATGTGTGGTAGTTAGGGAATCCTTCATGAGAGCTGGTGCAGTTTCCCCTGTAAGAAACGATTCCCACATTTTCCATTCTGGGAAGGTCTCATTTACTGCTTTATGACTCATGAATGTTGCAAAGCTTTCGTTAAGCCAAAGGTCATCCCACCACTTCATTGTAACTAGGTCGCCAAACCACTGATGGGCCAACTCGTGAGCTACAACCTCCGATACTCTTATCTTTTGTTGAGTGCTTGAGTTATCATCAGCAAGCAGCGCAGTCTCTCTAAAGGTAATTGCACCCCAGTTCTCCATTGCCCCAAAGGCGAACTCCGGAACCGTAATTAAATGTTCCTTAGGTAGCTGGTACTTTATGTCAAAGTATTTTTCATAGAACTCAATGGTTTTTCTTGCCACTTCTATTGCAAATTTTCCTTTACATGACTTTCCTGGCAAGGTAGCAACTATTATTTTAGGCTGTCTGGAGTTATCCTCTATTTCCTCAAAATTACCTATTCCTAGATAAAGGAGATAAGTTGACATCCTGGGAGTCTCATCGAATGAGTATAGTACCTTATCTTCCACGTAGCTCACTTTAGCTTCCATGTTAGAGATTACCTTAAGTCCCTTGTCAACCTTCACATCTAACTTGAATACAGCCTTATATTCGGGTTTATCTACGCATGGTATGAACTCTCTAGCATGTGTAGCCTCAAATTGCGTTGAAATGATGTATTTATCGTCACCGTCATATCTAGCCTTATAAATACCAGTTAGCTGAGTAGTTTCTACTTCCTTGGAGAACCATATTTCCAACGTTTTCTTATTTTCGTTGACTCCATCTATTTTGAGTACCTTTCCGTCGTATTGAAATTTAGTCTCAGCGCCATTCATTTTAACCCTTTGGATCTCAAAGTTCATAGCATCGAGCTTCACATCTTGGGTTTCCAATAAAATTTTTTCATATCCATTGTATTTTAGGTTTTTAAAATCAAAATCTAAACTTATATCGTACCTTTCTATTTTCATGAGATCACTTCTTACGATTAAGTAATAAATCTAAATTTGATTGTAGCATGTTTTCCTTGTTCATTGGCATCAAGGTCCTTTCAAAGCTAAACCAATTATTTATGTCAAGATATTTTGTAATTGTTGATAAAAAGTCAAAAAATGATATTTAAGTAGTATAACGAATAGTCTTTAAATGACCACATCTTAAGGAAAAATATGCCGTTATCGAAAGTGATCACTTTAGTATTTATAGCGATTCTAATGAGTGAGGCCGGGTTAGTAGCTTCATCGTTCTCGGTTCCTTTACTACAGAAAAATCTTGATTCTAACATTCTATCTGATGCAAAAACAATAAATGGTAATTCATACGTTACATTATCTATAGTATTCCAACCCAAGAACTTAGCCTTGCTACAAATGATGGTTGAAAATCATACAATAGTTAACAAGACCCAAATGATGAGATTGTTTATTCCTTCATCTGAGATTTCGAATGCAGTCGCCTATCTTAAACAGAAAGGTCTTTCAGTTGAAAGTTATCTAAATGTCATTACAGTTTCTGGTAAAGCCAGCGAGGTAGAGGACGCATTACACGGAAAGATAGTCGAGTCGTCCTTTCATGGTATTAACTACTATCAATTCTTAGGTAATTCTCCTTTCAGTAACGCTATAATTACAGGGACTAACATAACCGAGGCTTATTTATCTAAGCCTGATACACTTTATAATGCAACACAGCTTGTAGCTTATCAGCAAATTTCGCCCAAAGAAATATACAAAGCCTATAACATAACGTACTTGTTGTCCAGAGGTATAGAGGGCAACGGAACTGCAATAGGAATTTTAGATTTTTATGGAGATCCCTATATAAGTTCTCAATTACAGTCATTTGACTCCAAGTATAATATACCAAATCCTCCGTCGTTCAATATCGTTCCAATAGGTCCTTATGATCCGCAAGCTGGAATAAGCAGTGGTTGGGCGCTTGAAATATCCCTTGATGTAGAATATTCGCACTTAGTTGCGCCCGAAGCTAGCATTTACCTTTATGTAGCCAACCCCGATTTACCTCTTCCTTCCATTTTAGCCAGTATCGTGAATAGCGATCAAGTTAATGTTGTTTCTGAGAGCTTTGGAATTCCTGAGATAGACGTGCTTATAGGTGCAATTCCTCTCAGTTATATTCAGAGTCTAATATATGAGTACTGGTTGGGTGAAGTTGAAGGTATAACTTTCCTTGCAGCTGCAGGAGATGCTGGAGGAACCGGATATAACTATTTCTTATCTCCACAAGGTTCACTGTTGTTCCCTGCATCAATTCCTTACGTTTTATCTGTTGGAGGAACTACGCTTTACGTATCTGGCAACACTTCAGTTCAAACTGCGTGGAGCGGAGAGAGCATTTTTGGCGCAACAACATCTGGAATTAGCTCCATATTTCCTTCACCTGTATATCAAGGGTTATACGGATTTACAAAGGTTCCCGACGTGGCAGCCCTTGCTAACCCTTACACTGGAGTACCAGTCCTTTACTATTATAACATTACGGAACTAATAGGCGGAACTTCTGTAGCTACACCTCTAACTGCTGGTATGATAGACTTGATGACTCAAGCTTACGGTAAGCTAGGTTACGTTAATACGTTACTTTACTCTCTAAATGACACGAATTCGTTCACCAAGGTTAACTTCGGCTATGATACTCCTTACTCGGTAAATGATTTCAACATAGATGGTCTAGGTTACATAAATGCAGGCAATCTATATCAAAACCTACCTTCAGTTCTGCATCAGAAGGAAATTCAAGTCGCTACATATAACTCAACCTACGGAGATGGACAAGAAGTAACAGTTGTTGTCAAGCCTAACTTTCCAGTGAAAAATATGCTGGGAGAAGTTTATAACGGTTCTAATGTGACTCGTTTCTTTACTCTGCACTTCAATGGAACGTATTGGGTAGGTCACTTCAACGCTTCTGGTTCTGGAGTGCAGGAGATAGTTGTAGGCTCAGAAGGAGTTTATGGATTTTCCTATATTACAGTGGGTTATCAAGCAGTGTTTATCTCACCAGAACTAGCTATTTATCCCGAGCCTGAGGACGTCCCAGTTATAGTGGAATTAACCGACGCCAATGGATCCTTGGTGACGCCATATAACTCTGTAAACGTCAATATTTACAAGTATTCGCCTGAGACTAACTCAGTGTCCACTGTTACATCCGTTACTGCTTCCATATCCCCCATTTTCAATATTACTATATTTGGTCAAGTCTTTCAATTAAATACATCGTATTATCTAGGTTACTATAACTTCAGCGATCAGAAGTACATAGGAGGAATTTATGAAGCTAAGGTCAACAACGCTTTCGGAATTGACGAATTCGTAGAAGGAATATACGTTGTCCCAGCCGTCATTCCTGCTGTTGCAACTGAACCACTAGTGATCTCCCCTGGCCAAAATGTGACCTTAGATGTAGCTGAGGAGTCCTTAGGCATGCCCAATATTACTATATCTTTCGTTAAGGAAGGAAAGGTTGAATATTCAGCATCAGTTAATGTAATTACATATGGAGCTAATTCATATTACCTAGCACAAGTTAAAGTGCCAGACATACCTTCTGGCTACTATACGATTATAGCTAACGCAACTTATTCCTCAATTAACTACACAGCCACTGGCATAGGTACGACGCAAATATATGTAGCCCCTCAAAGCTTGGTAACTTCGGTTTCAATATCTCCATCCGGGGTCTTGTACGAGAATCAGACGGCTCATATTATGACCGAGATTAACTACTTCAACGGTTCACCCGTTAAGTACGGTACGTTTGACGCTGTGTTAGTACCAAACTTCTTGTTGAATAATATAGGACAAGGTCAGGTGGTGGTTCAACTTAACTACGACCATGGTAAATGGGTGGGCAACTTCACAGTCCCAGAGGACGCGTTCGGCAGCTCTCAGTTTGGTTCTTCAGGTTACTGGAACGTATACGTCGAGGGAACATCGTTTAACGGATTCCCCACCTTCTCTCCATCTTATCTTAACGTGAGCTCTCTGGAGATATTGCCTTCAGCTGTAAACACGAGAATCTATGTTTTACCTTACGTTTACATAAAGAACTTCGACGGTAATTTTGCAGCCTACTCATACGTCCAAAACGCCAACATAGTTGACCATAACGCTACTATAATTAATAGCGTGATAAACAACTTGATTGTAAAGAACGGCACGGTCACTTTAATTAATTCCACCGTTTTGCATCTAACTCAGGAAGTTAATGGCAGTGTAGAAAGGCTTGGTATTACAAATATTAAGGTAACAAACATAACTGCCATAGGTAAATCAAATTCTCCGTCTAAATATCAAGAGAACGTTTCGATGACCCAGAATACTTCAAGTACTAGCCCAATATCCTTGACTCAGAATAACACTAATAGCAAGGTTACATTGCAATTCTCGACATTAATTGCCTTGATGGTTATTCTAGCAATAGTTATATTTATAGCCCTGCTTACTAGGAGAAAGTTCTCATAAATTCAAGTCATTTTTCAACTTTTTAAATAATATTCAATTTTTATTTACTTTACTGAGGTTATTATTCCCATCCATCCTCCTTGTTCATACGTTACGTTCATGAACTGAACTTGTATTGTTATTTTCTTATTAGAAACCTTTGTCTTAATTTTAACGTCGTATTCGAAATAGTAAATATCCCCTTCAATTTCAGTTTTAGCCTTTTCAGGGAACTCAATTTCGTATCCATACTGCGATGCTATTTCTTCTAATTTCACTGTAAGCTTTGCTATAATATCCTTTATAGTTGAACCATAAAAAGGCTCAAACGTTATAGCTTTCAATTCCTTCTTAAAAGCTAGAATACTCTCGTTAACTCTTTTCTTCTGTGTAAGCTTTCTTGTTTTCTGAGTCACGATTAACATCTCTCAATTTCTGGCTTATAAGGGGATATGCGTATGATTTCCTATATAATCCAAGGTAAGTAATTGTAACAATTTAATGTTACTGGCTGGGAAGGTTCTTTATTAGAACATGTTGTATATAGTATCTCTTATGGATAAATCGCTGAAGGAAGCTCTAATGAAAGTAATGATGAGCGATTTCACTCCTTTTCCTTTAGATAAGTCCATATGTACTGGTTGGGCTACGAATGAGCCTAGGGGAGGAAGAACCATACTATACACAGGTTGTATGTATCAAGTTGCACCGCTATCAGCCATTTTCGATAGATTTATACCAATACTTTCAAAGAATAGGCTCTTCTATGCTTCGCTTTTAAACTTAGCAAAGAAATTCCATCCTGATAAGGCAGCCTTAGATAGGTCATATAAAATACTAAGAAGTATATCTTCTCTTCTGAAAAAGAATGGAATTAACTTCGGCTACATGTATGAGGGCGAACCGTATAGTGGAGCGTTTCTGCTAGAGTTGGGCATGTTGTCGGACTTCGAAAGGTATGCTACTCTAGTAAGAGAAAAATTTAAGCAACAAGGGGTCAAGAGAATTATTACCACAGATCCTCACTCTCACAATGCACTTTCTAGGTATTCGGAGTTCATTACATTTGACATAGATGTAGTAAACTACATGGAACTCTTGAGGGAAGTGGGAATTGGGAAGAAGGGCGATTTCGTAATACATGACTCATGCTTATATTCAAGGTTTCTAAATAAGAGAGAAGTGTATAGGGAACTTCTGAAGAAGGCTGGGGTTTCCTTCAAGGAAGATTATATGGTAACATCCAAGGAAAATTCCCTCTGTTGTGGTGGTCCTCTCTCACCCATCGACGAGAGGGTCAGTAAAAGAATAGGAGAATATAGGGCAAATCAATTAAAGAAAGTTTCAGAAAAGGTGATTGTACAGTGTCCTTTCTGTTACGTTAATTTATCGCCCTACGTTGAGGCATACGATATAGCTGAGGTGATTGACAGTGAATGAAATATGGAATATAGCAATAGATAGAGCGGTAAACAACAACGTCCCCAGAGTAAGGTCAATTCTAGAGTCTTATCCTTATATTAACGACGCAAGGAAAAAACTTAGACAAGGCAAGACCGAGGTAATCAAAGATATCTCCAAGTACGTCGAGCTTACAATAGAATCAGTGAAACGAAACGGAGGAAACGCATACTTTGCCAGGGACGCTAAGGAAGTGAGGGAAATTGTTGATAAAATAGTTGGAGATAATCAAAGAATTGTAATGGGTAAGTCAATGGTGGCATACGAATGTGGAGTTAGGGATCATTTAATAGAGAGAGGAAAGGACGTGTGGGAAACTGACTTAGGGGAATTTCTAATACAGCTCTCAAACGAACCACCTTCACATATAATAGCTCCAGCAATTCACATGACTAAAGAGCAAGCGTCTAAGGTTGTACGTAAAGTTAATCCTGATTCTAAAGCAGAATCACACGAGGAAATAGCCGTTGAAGCGAGGAAATTTCTTAGGGAAAAGTTCATTAATGCTCAGGTTGGCATAACTGGAGCAAATGCCATAGCTGCAGATACTGGGTCCGTACTCTTAATCGAGAATGAGGGTAATATAAGAATGACCACCATCCTTCCAGAGAAGCATATAGCTATTGCTGGCGTGGAAAAGATTCTTCCCACACTTGAACATGCCTTCCTAGAAGTGATGGTTCAATCGGCATACGCTGGGTTGTATCCTCCAACTTACGTTAATTTAACTTCAGGACCTAGTTCCACAGGAGACATTGAAATGAAGAGGGTTTCTCCAGCACACGGTCCTAAAGAGTTCAACCTTATTCTGGTGGATAACGGAAGGATAGAAGTTTCAAAGGATCCCACAATATGGGAGTCACTTCTTTGTATAAGATGCGGAAGATGTCATTTCCATTGCCCGGTTTATAGGGTCTTAGGCAGTACTTGGGGAGACCCGCCGTTTACGGGTCCTATGGGTGCCATGTGGTCATACGTCTCATATAAGGATGCCACGCCTTCGACTTACTGCGTTCATTCTGGAGGCTGTAGGGAAGTCTGCCCCATGGATATAAACATACCCAAGGTTTTAGAGAAGTTGAAATCTTTAAGTCAGAAGTAGTTTATCTGAGAGTTTATTTCGTCTTTAATTTTTCTCATCGCCTCAGCGAAGTCATCCGAACCGTCTTTCACGTTCATAACTGCGCTGTGTCCTTCCTTGATCAGCATTTTAAGACCGTTTCTTATCCCGTACTTCATTACTAGCTTATCGAATTCGTTGGTTGCCACGCTTCCTGCTACGACTACTGTAAGGAAGTCCAATAATGAAAGCAAGTTGTCAGGTTCCTTTGAAAGCGAGATTGCCTTAAGGGAAGTTTCCCTGCTTAGGTTTTTAGCCCATGGATACTTTTCCCTCAATTTTTGCATAGCATCACTGTCGTATATAGCATCTGAGATTATTTGTAAATAATTCATTTCTTTTTCTTCATTTCTTTTCGCTAATAGATCCGGTATCAATCCAGAGGCATCTATCATGACTGAGGTTCTCGTGGGGTAATCCGATATCCCTTGATCTTCCGCTATTTCCTTTATTGTACTAAAAACGCTGTTCACCTCTTCCTCTATAAGCGACATTGACAAGGATTCTCCTGATAAAGAAGAGCTCATTCCTATTATAGAGAATACATCGCTGAATACCAGCATTTCGAAAGCTTCGTTGTAGCGAGGTCTTGCCAAAAGCGGAAAGTCCTTTATTATCTTTTTTGTGTAACCATTAGGCCAATATCTTAGCTTAACTATCATGGGCGGCTTTGCATAGTAAAGTCTCGTGAAATATCCTCCATTGCAGATTCTATAAACTTTAGTTGCAACCTCCTTGGAAACAGAGATCTTCTTTATTAGCTTAAAATAGTCCATCTCTACAAGAAAGAGTAAAAAGAAGACAAAAAGATTACTTAGGTAGGTATCCTTTCTCAGTTAGTAATTCAGCAGTTAGTACGCCTCCTCCTGCTGCTCCTCTTACGGTGTTATGTATAAGCGAGACGTACCTAATCGTCTTCTTGTTTACTTGCGATATTCTTCCAACTACTATGCTCATTCCAGGTGGATTTCCTGCCCATCTATCGAAGTACACTTGAGGCCTATTATCCTTATTAGTTAATAATATTGGTTTATCTGGTGCTGAAGGTAACTTCAGGTCTTGAGGTTCTCCCTTGAACTCCTCCATTGCCTCTTTGACTTTTTCTGCGCTGGTCTCTTCCTTAAATGTTACATACGCTACCTCGTAATGCCCTTGTATTGTGGCTATTCTATGCGTAGTAGCCGATAAGCTGACCTCCTTTATGTGAGGCTCTTGAACGTTCCTCTTCGTCTCGCTTAGTAACCTATACACCTCCTTTACGGTCTTCGCGTCGTATGCATCTCCTAGAGGTAAGATGTTATCCACGATATCTAATGAGGGAATTCCGGGATAACCTGCACCAGAGAGTGACTGTATTGTAGTGACGAAAGCACCCTCCATTTTAAAGTTCATGAATATTGGAGCTAATGGTATTGCGGCTCCTTGTGCTGTGCATAGAGGTGTGGTAACTATAAATCCCTTCCAATCCCTCCTCTTTCTCTGTTCATCAATTAAAGTTACAGTGTGCGAATTTATTTCTGGTACCATCATAGGAACGTCTGGGTCAAACCTATGATCGGGAGAATTGCTTATTACCGGGAAGCCTTGTTTTGCGAACTCTTCTTCCACTGGCCCGGCTGCCCCTGCCGGTAAAGGAGAGAAGATTAAATCAACGTCATCCATTAGCTTTGGGTCTGTCGGTTTCACTTCCATGTCTGCAATTTCCTTCGGAATCTGACCTACTGTTTGCCACCTTGTTATTTCGCCGTACGGTTTACCTACGGATCCCTTTCCAGCTAAGTACGCTGGCTTAATGTATGGGTGCTGTGATAATATTCTAGCGTATTCTATTCCAACTAAACCTGTTGCACCTAAAATTGCGGCTTTAAGAACTCTTCTCATAAGTCTCTCCATATACTACTTTAAATTCAGGGATATAAACTTGTTTTAACAATATAAGTGACTGGCTTTATACCCATTTTTATTACTATAAATATGGAAACCATTATATTAGTCTTTTTAGATTAAATATAAATAATAATAAATTATATTCTTTTAAATCCCTAAACTAGTTTCAAGGTTAATAAATGCGGCTTCAACATATCCGCTTATTAAAAGTGTTAGCCCTACTCCTATTATGATGAAAGCGTAATCCCTAAGTATTGACTTGTTAAGGTTTCCCTTTGTAATTGCACGACCTAGTATGAAACTTTCTCCCATCATGACCGAATAACATATGAACTCAAACCAGAAAAAGGGTAAGAACGCTTCATTGGAAGCTAAAAGCACTCCAGGTACTTTGTTCATAGCTCCTAAGGATGCGAAGGCGTATGCAGTGTCTCCTAGAACAAAGAGTCCCCAAGCTAAGCCTACGAACGGAATTGACATACCGAGTGCAAGAAGGAAATTGTGCATTCCTATGTAAGCTCCTGAAACTAAGTAGTTGCTGGAAGGAGATGGCACCTCAGATTGTAGCTGATTTGAGATGCTCTTGCCTAATAAAGAAGAGCCAGGTAATGCAGAAATTACAGTTGTTAATGCAATGTTAATTATTAGCATGTATAGAAAGATCTTCGGGTCAGTATTCCGATCCATAGTATGTTATTTATTTGCTTAAAATAAAACTTCATTCATCAGCTTGTAGAACGGCACCCTTGGCTGAGGATGACACTAAGCTAGCGTACTGTGCAAGTAGTCCTCTTCTATAGCGTGGATCTGGAGCCTTCCATGTCGATCTTCTCTCTTCGATTTCCTTCTTTTCCAATTCAACTTGTAATAATCCGCTTTCTCCGTCTATTTCTATAATATCTCCGTCCTTAAGTAATGCTATAGTTCCTCCTACTATAGCCTCTGGAGCTACGTGACCAACCATGATTCCTCTAGTGGCGCCGCTAAACCTGCCGTCTGTAATTAATGCTACCTTCTCTCCTAGACCTTGACCTACAATAGCGCTGGTCACTGCTAGCATTTCTCTCATTCCTGGTCCACCCTTAGGTCCTTCATACCTTATCACTACTACGTCGCCTTCCTTTATCTTTCTATCTAGGACAGCGCGGAAGGCTTCCTCCTCTGAGTTGAACACCTTTGCTGGTCCCTTATGTCTCTTCACCTTGCTTGCAGATACCTTCATTACTGATCCTTCTTCCGCTAGGTTCCCCCTAAGTATTCTTATTCCACCAGAAGGTAAGAATGGTTCCTTTACGTCTCTAACTATGTGGGCATGGGATATTTGAGGCAACGTGAATTCCTTTAGGTTACGTTCCATTGTCTTTCCTGTTACTGTAAGTACGTCTCCATTTAGAAGGCCAGCCTCAAGCAGCTTCTTGAGAATCAAAGGAGCGCCTCCGACTCTATGAAGGTCATACATTGCGTATTCGCCTTCAGGTTTCAGGTAAGCTATCGTTGGAGTTCTCTTGCTTATTCTATCAAAATCGTCCAGCGTCAACTTAACGTTAGCTTCCTTAGCTATTGCAAGTAGATGCAGGACAGCGTTAGTTGAACCACCAGTAGCCATAAGCATAGATATGGCATTTTCGAAAGCCTCAAAAGTCATTATATCTCTTGGCTTTATTCCGTTTTCAACTAGTTTTCCAATAGCTTTGCTTGTTTCCTTTGCATATCTAACCCTCGCGGAATCCACAGCGGGAGGCGATGCACTGCCTGGCAAGGCTACTCCTAATGCCTCTGATATTATTCCCATTGTATTGGCTGTATACAATCCTGCGCAAGTTCCAGGTCCGGGAATAGCGTTGTCCTCCATGATCCTCAAATCCTCTGCAGTCAACTTCCCAGCACTGTAGGATCCCACTGCCTCATAGACGTCCTGAACTGTGATTGGTTTTCCCCTGAAAACTCCTGGTAGTGCTGAACCTCCGTACATGTAAATGGAGGGTATGTTAAGTCTAGCCATCGCCATCATCATCCCCGGTCCAGTCTTGTCGCATCCTCCGAAAGCTACGAAGCCGTCATATCCGTGAGCATTAGTAACTAACTCTATCGTGTCCGCTATCACCTCTCTGCTTACTAGGGAATACTTCATACCTTCGCTTCCCATGGCTATTCCATCAATGACGACTGGAGCCGTGAAAACCCTCGGCGTTGCTCCGGCTTCTCTCACGCCTTCCTTGGCGACTGATGAAAGCCCTAGCAAATGTATGTTACAAGGTCCTGCCTCATCCCATGCGATTGCTATTCCAACTAGAGGTTTTGAAATGTCATTATCATTAAGTCCCATTGCCTTTAAGAAAGCCCTATTAGGAGCTTTTTCATATCCTCCGTAAATAAGGTTTGACCTTCCCTTTATAGAACTCATGGGGATTCCTTAGCTCAAAGGGATTTAAAAACTATGACTAGCCAGATAGTTCACTTTGGCTTGGTAACTACCTTATTAGAGGTTCTGATTTCAAATCAGTTAAGAACTATCTTTTACTATTAACTATTTCTTATTCCCTTATAGCTTCTATAGATACAAACCTAAGTCAAGACAAGTTTATAACAGTTATTATCTATATCTTAAAGAAATATAAACTGAGATATTATCCATAATAAGATCTTATTTGCTCTCTTTAAGTTGCTTAGTATTTTGATTTTCGTTCCTTTTTGACTTCTGATTGTAATCATCAACTATTTTCTCTAAAATTTCTATATATTTCTTTAATATTGGTATATGGAAATCTAAAAATTCATTGCCCTCTTGACTTAGCTTATAGTATTTAGTCCCATTAACATCGTAAGAATTTACGAGTCCAGTCTTTTCCATTTTCTTGAGCGTTATATACACTATGTTTCTTTTTATTTCTTTATTTAGTAGAATATCTAGTTGTTTTTTTATTTCGTATCCATACATATCTCCTTTGTAGAATAAAAGAAATGCTATTAGAATCTGTATAAGTCCTTTAAGTATCATCATCTTTGGTTTTTCTCTAAAAGGCATAGGTATCTTTTCGTCAACCTAATTAAAAAAATAAACTGCCACTTTTATCTATTTCATCCTGACGTGCAGTCTTCATCATGTCAGATAAGGCCAATTTAATCATCTCTTCTCTTTATGTCTATACCTTAGATATTATAGTCATCTCGGAGTCCTCTATACTAAATCCCTTCCATGAATGACCTGCGACGATTTCTATTGGCTTCAATCCAGCCTTCTTTAAAATAGACAGAACCTCATGCAGGCTGTATAGTCTCTGGCTATATTCTATTTTACCTATTTCTTTGTCGTTCATAAAGTACGTTCTCCTTACCATTAATCTTGAAGTGGTTGGATCGAAAGTTTCTCTAGATAGGACTAAATAAGGAGGAGCATATGTATAATATTCATTTGGTTTATTATAAATAGTATAATCCCTATTATCTAGATTTATTATAACAAGACTCTTGCTGACTTTCTTCAATTGATTTAAAATTTTTACGTCGTCCTCTTCCTCGTAGTAACCTAGACTATTGTTTATGTTGATTGTGATGTCAAATTTCTCGTCTTTAAAGATATCCTCCAAGTATCTCATATCTCCAATCTTGAATGTAGCTCCTTGAGTGTTCTCCTCAGCTGCCTTTATCATTTTTTCAGATATATCAACACCAACTACATTAAAACCCTTCTTCACTAAGAAGTGAGAAATTCTGCCTATTCCACATGGGACGTCTAGGATTCTCTTTCCGGTTGAGTACTTTGACGTTACCTCTGATATCCATGAGGCCCACTTCTCCCCTTCGTCCCATAACTTCATGATTTGCTTAATGTAAAAGTCTGATTCGAATACTAGTTTCTTTTCAGTTTCCATAACTTTAAACTGTCACTCGACAATAAAATATGCTATGAAGGTATTGTTGCTTTTTATGGTTATTTTAGTTCTAGTGTTTCCTTTTATGACCTTAGGAGTATCGCCATCAACTTACCTTTACACTGTTAACATTGCTGACGGTCAATTCTTGACTGCCTATTCCTATAATTATACTGTTACTTCATCAACTTTTACATCTTATGTTCTTACCATATCTTTTCCTAACGGTACCCAAATTTACAGCAAGTCCTTAATTGATGGCTCCTCCTGTTTTCCTAACTTCATTCCTTTCAGTGGTCATAACGTATCAATTAGCTACGTAGGGCAGGTTGCGATAGAAGGAAATCAGTACAAAGAATTCAAGGGAACCACTGAAATATATAACCAAACTATACCTATATCCGCATACTTTCTTAACGGAGTTCTCTTTAAGCTGAATGGTACTTACAACCACATAACTTTAAACATGGTTAATATAGAACCTCCACAAAGTACCCCTTCAAATACCTTAGAATATATTCCTATTATAGTAGTTTTTGCAGTTATAATCATAGGTATAGTAGTTATGATAAAGCTGGGAAAAATTTAGGGCAAATTAAGCATTAATGGAAGTATTATAGGGATAACGGCAGTTAGTGTAACTCCGCTAAATACGGCTGTGATTACGTATTCGTCACCCAGCAGCCCTATGTAGAGGGGTAAGGTTGTGTCCATTGAGGTTGCGCCTCCAACCGCAATTGCAGAGTAAGGGCTGTATTTTACCTTCAAAAGAAATGGTATTAGAATGTAAGAGAACTGCTCCCTGAAGAAGTTAATTAAGAAAGCTATCGATCCATAATATGGAGAATAATATGTTGAGACCAGAGGACCCGTGAACGTATACCATCCGCTACCCATAGAAATTATCTCGTCTAGTTTAAGGTTTCCTAAGCCTATAATGTAAAGAATAACGCCAGATATGAGGTTTCCTATTACAACTAAAATTAGCGATAGACCCCCCTTACTTAGTGATTTTCTTATTACATCTATGCTAATTGATTTTGAGGTAGAATAGCCTAGGAAGGAGGCTAAAAACAGCAACTCTATGTTAATTAATGTTCCGTAGCTTAACTCCGGTCTTATTCCCATTCCTACTATCCATCCCAATACAAACGGGATTCCGTATCTATATTGGAAGCTTGCTATGTCTTTCCTTCTCAATTTTATCTCTTCTTTTTTCTGATCTAATAGAAAACCTAAACTGTATGTAACTATTATTACAATTATAGAACCTAAAATAGAATAAATTAAAATAGAACTTATGTCGCTAAAGGAAACCGAGGTACCGGCCCACAAAGAAATAGAAAAGATTAGAACGTAAACTACTATGTCGGACAATTTAATGACGACTTCTATTGACTTTAGCTTTCCTAGTATTCCAAACCCTATATAAAGTAAGATGAAAATTAGTGAAAACGTTAGCTCATTTAGCATCGTAAAAATTGGGTTCCTCTTCCTTTAAATATTTTTCAATACTTCTAGCATTTTTAGTAACAACATAAATATTTTTCCTTTTATCAGCCTTCTTACTTATTATGCCAAATTTCTCTAATAATTCAATATGATATTTAACTGTAGAGTAATTTAAGTCTAACTTCTTTGCAAGTTCATATGCAGTACATGGTTTATTTTGCAATTCAAAAATAATCTTCTTTCTAGTATCCCATCCTTTGTTTTCGAGTAGTTCTTCCATTTTGACTAACATATCTAAAGATAGCCTACCATAAGGTTTAACTCTGAACATTTTTACTCAAGTTCAAATAGCTTTAACTCAATTAATCTAAGTTAAAATAGTTTTAATAGGAGGCTATTGTAAAATTATTTAGTAGAACCACTTTTTATTAAATTCTTGAAAAAAACTAGTATAATAATAAAAGAAGTTATGAAAGAACCAATAAAGTAATAATCTCCTTTTAGACCTAAAATAAGTAATAATATAAAGTAAAACGGTATTATAAGCTTGTAATTAGATCCAGATAGAAATAAACTAATTGTTATCGCTGGTATAAGAAAGAATGGGCTAATTATCGATAAAAGTAGCGTAATAATAAAAATTATTATTAGTATAATTATTAAAGGACTGTACCTTTGAATCAGCATTAGCATCAACTAAATATTTACGAGACCTAAACTATTAAACAGCACTCAATCGTTTAATTATATTTATGATAGATATGAGATTCTCGTTACGACGTAAAGTTGACTTTAAGCTTTTATTTTGATATCTTTTACAATTTAGATAAGTATCTATGAAATTCGCTTCTATGGTCCTTAAATCCTGAGTTTAATCTAGATATTCTATTCTCATTAATATCGATGACAGTTATAGCATTCATCTCCTCTAATTCTTTCATTTCTAACGTTATCTTTCCTGAGGGGGACGAAACCATCGATCCTCCCCAGAAGTACTCTTCATCCCCCTGTCCTACCATGTTTACGAATATGACCCAAACGCTGTTCATTAGAGAGTGGGCTACAATTAAAGACCTCCAATTGTCTCTAATATCTTTTCCAGTTAATCTTAAAGGAGACGCTGAAATTATAAAAATAGCCTCAGCTCCCTTCCTTGAAAGTAGTTCTATTGGTTCTGGATGCCATGCGTCTTCGCATACCACGACTCCCAGTCTTTTTCCATTAAATGAAAATGTTTTCGCAGTTCTCAAATCACCTGGTTGAAAGTATCTTTTCTCGTCGAATAGCTCATAGTTAGCCAAGTAAAATTTATCTATAAAGAAGGGTTTTCTTCCATTTCTTATAACGGATGCGGAATTTCTGAAAATCCCTGGTCTAACTTCCCTCGGAATTCCTACAATAACACAGTTTTGTTTCCTGTCGACAATCTCCTTTATTTTCTGTATCCCGCTCAGAGCCAGTTTAGAGGAATTATAGAACGCATCTTTGGATATATAACCAGTGAGAGAGAGCTCAGGGAATACTATACAGTCCGCATTAGAATTTTGTATTATTTTTAGATGTTTTTCTAAGTTTCCCTCAACGTCACCAGGCTTGACGTAAATTTGAGCTAACTCTACTGTTAACCCCATATCCTAGGATACCTCCAATCTGAACCTACTGTTCTTTCGCTTATTTTAAAGATTTCAGGTGTTCTTCTCTTATGTTCGTTCATCTTAACTAGCTTCACTATTCTTTTCACAGTATTTTCGTCAACTCCGGTCAGTTTAGACACCGCTTCAGGTTCCATGAACTTTTCGAAACAGTAGTAGAGTATTTCGTCAGCCTTCTCATAGGAAATTCCAAGCTCTTCCTCCGCAGTTTGTCCTTTCCATAGAGCGGGAGAACTTGGCTTTTCTATTATCCTTTTAGGTAGGTTCAAGTATAAAGATAGCCTTCTAACTTGAGACTTATAAAGATCTCCAATAGGCAATATGTCAACTCCTCCATCTCCATATTTAGTAAAGTAGCCCAGTAGAATTTCACTCTTGTCTCCAGTCCCTACTACCAAGTAATTTAACTTCTGTGCATATGCGTAGAGAAGCGTCATCCTAGTTCTAGCCTTGATGTTACCTATGATCAATCTGTCATGTATTCCGGTTTTAGATACTATAGTTGATACAACGTCATCAATGTTTATTTCCTCATGGGGAGGATTACCTACAACGTTCAGCATCTCCTTAGAGTCCTCTATATCCTCCTTGGGCGTACTTTCAGATGGCATTAGTAGGACGAACACGTTATCGGTAGCTTCCCTTAGGAGTCTAAGGACTAGCGACGAGTCTATTCCTCCGCTAAGTCCAACTATAGCTCCATCTTTTCCAGCTGCACGTATGTAATCTCCTATTCTCTTTACAAGGTACTTTGAAACGAATCCCCAGTCCAGTTCAAGTTCTCTTATCATATTATGAAATTGTAGAGGAAGATATATTAAACGAAGTTAAGTTTACCTTATATTCTCCAATATAGTAAGACGAATATACCTGAACTGTAAGACAAGATCCGTTTACTGAAAGGGATTTGTTGTCCGTAAAAGCTTCAATTGTTGCGTTAGATCCAGGCTTTATATAATTACTAGGCGTATAGTTCCATACCATGTTGAGGTGATTAGGAACCGAAACTCTAACTAAAGTAATGTTAACTGGAGAGTCCCCCACATTTTCAACCGTTATGTTAACTGATGTTATTGGCTCGCTCTTACCGTTCACGTTTACTTTCACTACTTTTACTGGATCTTGACTTACGTATTGACTATGGGCTAACAGTCCTAAACTTCCCACCACAACTAAAGCTGTAAGCAGTATTGTCGAGATTTCGCCTTTAGGTATCTTTATTTGAGGTAAGTTGTTTCTTACATTGTTGAAATCGTAAAGCTGAAAGACAGATAGGAACATGAGCATAGGCCATACGATGAAATATTCACTCAATGTCCTCCATGAAAACCACATTATCAGCATGGGGTATATCCACAAAGTTTCCCTTAGTACGCCAAATCCTTTATAATACAAATATAGAGAAAGGGATCCTATCACTGTCATCATAAAGGTGAAATACCAAGGTTCTACCTCAAGAATCCCGGTAAAATTAAGTACTGTAAGTCCAGTTAAACCTACTGGGATTGTAGCTACATCGGTAGTAAAAATATGTAAAAATCCGTATGGGTTCCAAATTAAGAAAGGCAGAGATAATCCAATGATTGATATCGTAAACCCATTTAACGTTTTAACGAAGTCTTCCCTTGATGTTTTAAACTTATATATAAGCAGGAAAGGAGTTATAAGCCAAGAAATCTGGTTGAATAAATTTGCAAGACCTAGAAATAAACCTCCTTTCCATCCGCTCTTGAGGTAACCTAAAGCTATGAACGTAGCCCATATTGAAGCTGACACCCCACTAAAGCCAGGTGCCTCAACGTCCGCAGTAATGAATAGGAAGATAATTGGCAATACAGCTATTGGATCTTCCCTCTTTATCCCTACCCTAAATATTATGAGAGATAGCAAATCCTGGAAAATTATATTTAATATGTTAGTAAAATAAAGTGGTAAATTTAATGCAGATAATACTAATATTATAGGTATGTAAAGTAAGAATGATAACGGTGGATAGATAAAAGCATGAGTAATTCCTCCATAAACCGTATACGTAGGCTTAACCCCGAGGGGTTGATAATTAAAAGATGTATATGGGTCATATCCTTTCAAGAGATTCAACGCAGCCTGCACGGTGTATTCTTGATCGTCGGTACCAAACCCGTGAATTAGGCCTATGGATACTATTGTGAAGATAGCCATGGAAATGTAAAACACTACCTTGTCTATCTCGCTGATCTTTCTCTCCCTTGATAGAAGTTGTGGACTGAGGCTAAACATGAATATAGCTATTATCCCAAAGAACGAAATGGACACTAAGGCTGCCTCAACTGGATTATTAAGGATATTTAGCTTAAAATTTAAAATAAATAGCGAAGACAGGATTATCATGCCCACCAGTACGTAGACTACGCTTCGCCTCAGATCCATCATTGTAGATATCTAAGCCAGAAGTTTTAAGCATTATCTGAGTCAAGAAGTGATTTTATTTTTTTGAAAACATTTATCCATTTCTCCCAAGTCAATCTACCACTTATAAAGTTTTGTTGGCTAGGATGATAGGAGGCTATAATCGTTGTCTTACCCACTTTATACGTTGCCATATGGGAGAATTTGCCATGAACGTTAAGGACGTACGTTATAGCTTCAAAGGAGATCCTTCCTAGCGTTAGAATTACCTTCAAGTCGGTTAGAAGTTGAATTTCCCTGTTTAGGAAATATGAACAATTGGTTATTTCCTCAATAGTGGGGACATTTCTTGGTGGGGCACACTTAACGGCATTGGTTATGTAAACTCCCTTAAGCTCTACAAGGTCTTCCCTGCTCTCGCTTTTTGGAGATGAGCTAAACCCTATTTCATACAAGGCTCTGAATACCCTTTCCCCTGACTTATCTCCAGTGAAAACTCTTCCAGTCCTATTTCCCCCATGAGCAGCAGGAGCCAACCCAACTATTAGAAGCTTAGCTTTAGGATCTCCAAAACCTGGTAGCGGTTTACCCCAATATTCAAAGTCCCTATACTTAGGTTTCTTTTCTAACGCTACTAACTTTATGTAAGCAGAGAGCCTTGAACACTTATTGCAATTGATGATTTCGTTTTCTAATTCATTTATCATAATTTTTATTGGCTAAGATTTTATATTTAAGTCTCAAGGTAAAGAACTTGGGATAAGGTTTTTCTATTATGTACTCGTATTAATGTCTAAGAAGGCTTGATTAGAGTGAAGATATTACAAGTATTTTCCGACGAGAATGAACCTAAGGTGTTATGTTCTGTTGTTGAAAAAGAGGGACAAACAAAAGACATACTTCAAATAGAGCTCAGGGATAACGGTCTTCATATATATAAAAGGAATATGGACGATGAAGACCATTATATACTTCCTCCAGTTCCTGAGATTGATAGCTTAGTTAAGGAAATAATAGAGGAAGTAGCAGACGAATTAAGCGTAGAAGCTATAGTATATAAGTATGGGCAAGACAATGAAACTGAGGATTTAGTTTTAGCTGGAACGTGGCATGATCTAGAAAAACTTGCTCTGGCAGCATCTAAACATGCTGCAGTTTCAGCGGACGTGGAATCTAAGGTAATAATTGGAATAGTTAAGTTTTCTAACTTCATTCAGGCTGCAACGTTACTGAGAAAGGAAGATTCTTTTCCTATCATGCAAGTCTTCGTAGACTTCTCAACGGACCCACACACGGTAAAGCTTTACAATGAGATGGGACAGTTGATCGAGAATAGGAGGGAAAACGTGAATGACTTTGAGGAATACGTAAAAGGTCTCACTAACGAGGAGGACTCGGTTATCGTATATAGGGAATCTATAGGCCGTTCTCCTTCACCTACTGAGGTAAAGTACTCTAACGGTGAAACCAAGTATGTCGGCGTCATATTCAAGTACATTATAGGTTTCAATCCTGAGGACTCCTCTGATCCAAAGGTAAAGAACAAGAGGAGACTTTCCACCATAATTAGGGGTACAACATATCTAGACAGGCTATCTGAAGGTAGTGGAGTCGAGGTCATGATAGGCAATCCAATTACATTGGATCAGCTTGTTAAAGAGACACTTAAAATCAAGAGGAGAATACAAAGAACTTTATCCAAGCTTGGCATTCAAGCTACAGATATAAACTACTTTGGGGCAGATGAATCCATACTTAAGGAAATTAAGGACAGTAACCCTTGGATGCTTCTTGTCCCGATAGGATTTTTAGTAGTCGGTTCAACCAAGAAGGAATTCGATGAGTTTGCCTCGAGAATAGTTATGGGACCTACCCCAGACGGCATGGAGATACTAGATGAGGAAATTAAGAGCAACCTTTCCAACATGTTCGTGGGATATTTAGCCAGCCTAGAGGAAGCCCTAATTTTATACAACGATATTGATGAAGAGGTGTCAAAGGATGAATGAAGCCTTCATGTATGTAATGTCAATTAAGTTTGACACGTCATGGTGGTCTAAGAGTAAGGACGAAAGAGCTTCCTTGATTTCCTCACTTGAAGAAACTGAAAATAAAATAAGAAGTAACCTTATCTCCTTGAAGAGGTTTGTTTCTGTCAGAGGAAATTCTGATTTACTCTATTGGTTCTCATCTGCAGACACGGACTCGCTTCTAAATTCAAGGTACTCAGTTCTAGCATCCTTGAGAGGTGCAGCAAGTGAAGGCTATTCCATGATCTCGATATTCAGACCATCTCCTTATGAGATGGGAGGTGGTACAGATGTGTCTAAAATACTTAACCTACCACAACTTCAATACTTCGTGGCGTATCCAATGAAAAAATCTCCAGAATGGTACTTGCTTCCTTTTGAGGAGAGAAGGAAAATTATGGGAGAGCATATAAACATGGCAAAGTCGCATCCTAAAAATCAGGGGATACGCTCATATACGACTTACTCTTTCGGTGTACAAGACGACGAGTTCGTGGTCTTATACGAGATTCCTTCGCTTTCAGACTGGACTCATGTAGTTGAAAAGTTGAGAGAAGCTCTAGCTAGAAAATGGATAGTGAATGAAGCTCCGATACTAGTAGGGGAGACAAAGGATATCAAGTCTGCTTTCTTGCTATGAAATAGATCGCAATAATAGTTTTTGCATCAACGATATCCCTTCTTTCTACCATTGCAAGGGCATCCTGTATCTTTACCTTAACTGGCTCTATTATCTCATAAGGTTCAGGCTTTGCTCCTACGTAGCGTAACCCCTTAGCCAGAAATAGGTGCATTTCTTCGTTAGTTATTCCAGGCGATGGGTAGAAGCTTAGTACCTCGTCAAGCTCCTCAGCTTGATATCCAATTTCCTCTTCAAGTTCTCTTCTTGCCGTTGTAAAAACGTCCTCACCATCCTCTACGCTTCCAGCAGGTATCTCAAATATGTACTTTCCAATTACTGGTCTGTATTGTTTTATTAAAATAATTTCATCTTCACCAATTAGAGGTAATATCGCAGCAGATCCTCTATGTTTGATGATTTCCAACTCTCTCTCAAATCCGTTAGGTAAAGTTACCTTTTCTACTTCGAGGCTAAACTTCCTTCCATTATATATTTTCATGGCTTAGATATCTCCTTTTCTTCTTATTTTTTATTTTTCTGACTTTAACCCTCTTTCTGTTTCCATACCAACCTCTTTACGTATGTCATGGCTTCCTCATACGCTCTCTCCCAGTCAATTTTGAAGAGAACGTAGCCTAGAGCTCCAAATATGACTATAGATATTAAACCTATTTCTACTGGATTAACATTTACTACTTCTGATATTGCTTTTAAACCTAAAAACTCAGTTCCTATTTCAATAAAACTTTTTATTACCTTAGCTACTATACTTATTTGTAACATTGACAAAACGTTAAGCTTGGCCGCACCTCCAGCTAAATACAGGAAATCGTCCATCGGAAGGAAAGGCATAACTGATGCAATAAATAGGGTAATTGAAAACCCTCTATTAACTCCGATTTTCTTCAGGAATATAACATTTCTGTTCTTTTGAAGCGGTTTCTTAGCTGATATTCCTATGGCATACATTACTGTCTTAGATGTTGCTGCTCCCAATCCCGTGACTACGCTTACTATGACGAATGAAAGAGGTGTTACACCGTTCTGGAGAAGAATAGTTGTTGCAATTATTGTATAAGGTCCTCCGAAGAAAGGTGTAGCATTAAAGGCAAAAGATATGGTGAAAAGGAAAAGGAGGACGCCAACATTAAGCATTAATTAGATTTAGACTCACTGCTTAAAAGTTCTATCAAGATGAAGTCTATTTCATGAAAGTAATCTTAGAAAACCCCGAGTTCACGGGTGACATAATAGAGGTAAGGCTTAACGGTGAGTCAATAATGAATTTCTCTCCCTCCAGGATAAACAGTCGTAAAATAGTAATGGACATAGGGGGCATTCCTAGGAAGGGTAATAACATTTTGGAAATAATAACTTCCAAAGGTGGTTACATAAGGCGATATATAGAAATTTGATTTTATGTTTTATACTTTTTAAGTCTCGTTAAAGCTCACCCTTATAATCAATATGTTTTTATTTTTAATTGAATTTATGGAGATTCTACCTATGATTGTTCAAGAAATAGTATTTCTTATATACAGAAACTGATATACATCAAGCTAAGCTGTTTCATGTATGTGATAAAATTGAAAAACAATGCAAGAAATTTTCATACAAAGGCTTTTATGGACGTATAAGCAAAAATAGGTGATACTTTAATGTGTTTGTTCTGTGATATAATAGAACACAGACAAAAATCTTACATAGTTTATCAAGATAGTTACGTTACTGCATTCTTGGATAAGTTTCCCATTAAACCTGGACATACCTTAGTGGTTCCAAACGTACATTCAGAGAACTTCTTAATGATGGATAGTAAAACTTCATGTCAGTTGTGTAATACGCTAAAGACTATTGCGATAGCAGTTAAGGGAGCATTAAAGGCTGACGGCATTAGGTTAGTGTCAAACATAGGTGAAAGTGCAGGTCAAGTGATATTTCATACACACTTCCATATTATGCCAGCTTGGTCTCAGGAACCTGACTTTCCCTCCTTTGTTCCCCGAAAAGAGCAAACGGAAGAGTATTATAGAAGTATGCAAAGTGTTATTATGGATGCAATCAAGTCTGTTTTATCAAATAGTCAAATTCATGGTGAAGTAAATGAGTCTACGTGAGGAGCTAGAAAAACTCTTTGGAGATAACTTTCATGACGACTTAACCAGCAGACTATCTCACTCATCTGACATGGGTTTCGTTCCGGAGCTGGTCTGGAGCGGAATTAAGCTCAAGATAGTTCCAGACTATGTGGTATATCCAAAGAACGTAGAAGATGTAATAGAGCTAGTAAAGCTAGCAGCAAAGTATAACGTTCCCATTACACCCTACGGCAGGGGAACAAACAGATATGGTAACGCTATCCCTGCAGATGGTGGTATATTGATAGATTTCTCTAAAATGCAAAACGTAAGTGTCGACGAGAACGAGAGAGTTGCAATAGCGGATCCAGGAGCTACGTGGAAATTAGTTGACATTTATGCCCAATCTAAGGGCTTGCAGTTGAGGACCTTCCCTTCCAGTTACGACTCAACCGTTGGAGGAGGTATAGCCGGCGACGCCTTGGGTATAGGATCCTACGAGTTCGGTTTCATATCAGACAACGTGAGTTTCGTTGATATGATAAACACAAAGGCAGAACTAGTTCATTTAGAAGGCAAGGACCTTGCCCTCGCTTGTGGAGCTGAGGGAATAACCGGAGTGATAGTTAGGGCAGGTATGAAGCTGAAACCTTTCACTCCGTACGAAGCTATGGTAATATCTTACGCCAATTTAGACCAAACTGTAAAGGGTATAGGCGAATTCTATAGGGAAGTGGTTCCTGCTTGGCATATTCAAGTTAGGGGTCCTGGTATATCCTCGTATATAGCTGAGAAATTCAAGGCTAAATTAGATCAAGGAAAATGGAATATGGTTATCCTTTACCCATCAAGCAGATCTACATTAGTTGAACCAAAATTATATAGGATAGCTCAAAGCACGGGAGGTAATATATTTGAAGGCGAATGGACAGGATGGTGGTCCTTCAATCATGGTGTCAATGCAGCCCTTAGAACTAAAGGAATGTTAGTTCATCAGCACGGTTTAATACATTACACTAAATTGAGGGAGCTTCTTGAAAGCATGGAGAAGTTACTCGGCAAGCTAGGTATGATAACTCCAGACGGAGGTTATGACGTTGACATAGACCTCGAAAAAAGAGAAGTTCTCCTAGTTAACGCGTTCACTGAAGTTAGCGTTAGTCCAGTTGATAAGAAGGTCATATACGACCTAGCTAAAAATACCTTGATGATGGAGGAGTTCATAAAAGCTGGAGGATCTCTGCTTTCTATAGGTATATTCGCTCACAAATACACTAAGAACAGATTAAGTGCAATGGGTAAAACATTCTCTGACTACGGCATTGACAGGTTTGAATACATCTCCAAGTATAAGGAGCAAACCGATCCAGAGGAGATAATGAACCCAGGTAAGGTCTTGGACCCTCAGAGGAGAGCGAAAGAAGTTTTAGAGATTCCTAAGAAACAGAACGAAGCGCTTAAGCTTAGGTTTGGAATTGGGCTAGCAAAGAAGCTTGCTCCTGGAGGTGAGGTTGATGGTTACAAGTTCGTAAGCAACTACTTAGGTGACTTTGCTGACTTCGGTTTAAAATGTATAGATTGTGCCATGTGTGTTACAGTATGTCCACAGTACAGATTGATTCCAGAATGGCCGTATGCACCTAAAGGTATGTTTGATATGGTAAAGGGAGCAATAGCATATTACTACCTGAACGGTTCAATAGACATACCTGATAGCACAATTGCGGAAATATCTGGTTGCCATAAGTGTGGACTGTGCGACGGTGTATGTCCAGCTAAGATCCCAATATCCACGTTATTGATAAAGCTTAATGCAGCAGTAGCTAAGAAAGCTCCAGACGAGCCAGCTGTAGATCTTCCTTTAATCAGCGATGCTTCCTTAGCTGACGTTGTAGACAACAGTAGCGAGAGTGTTCTCTTCGTTGGTAAAAATATAATAAATAATCCCAACGTAGCAATTGTAGCCCTAAAGTTCTTGAAAATGTTGGGACTCAAGGTTCGTCTAGTAGGTACAACAGGCGATAGCGGGTTTATGGACTATATCAGTGGCAACGGATCCATATTGATGGACAAGATGAAGAAAAACTTTGATATGTTCTCGAACACATTAGAGGTGATAACGCTAGCTCCAGAGGACTATAAGACGATGGCCGTGGCGTATAGAGATTATTCGAATTTCGCTAAAGCCAATTCAATGTTCGACGTAATCCCATTCGACATTAGGTTACTTAAGGCTGTAAACGTTGACGGAAATGGTGAGGAAGTTAATCTACATGTGGCATGCTTCTCTTCAGATTATGCAGACGAGGCCATGAAAAGATTAAGGGATAAAGGGTTCAAGGTAAAGAAGATAGAGGGGTGTTCAGGAGCAATATTAGAACGTAATCTGGGAAGAAGGGCTGACGTAATGGCTAGAACATTGGGAGAGAGATATGGAAAGATAGTGACCCTTTGTCCTCTTGCAGCAGCTAAGTTTAGAAGCGTAGGTATTCAGGCAGAGACCCTAATAGAGTTCCTCGCAAAGAAAGTCGGAATAGCAGTTGACGAATACGTGATTACTTCGTTTAAGGTATCTGACGAAGAAAAGAAGCAGCTTCAAGCTTCAGTTTCAGCCTCCATACTTTCCTCTTTGATGGGGAGGACAGACATAATGGTAGAGACCCTAAGCTTTTCATCTTCAGGTATGGACGAATATAAGAAAATTATAGAGCCCTTAATTAACGATGCAGTCGAGGAAATGGGCAATTCCATAGCAGCCAAAATTGATGATTTAATAAACAAGGCTTCGGCTAGCGGCGGAAACAAAGTTTCTGTAGCTGCAGCTTACGTTAGGGCACTCTCAGATCTGATGTCAAGCATTCAACTAGATCAGGTTATACAGCCTCTAGTTTCCACGTTGAAGTCTAAGACAACTGACGAATTTGACGAAAAGACAGTTATTTCGTCGATAGTAACCTTAATTAGACAGAACGAAAGTAGAATTAAGGACATTGTAGCCCGTAAAATTTCAACATAAAATGATTTCACTTTTTAACCTTTTTCCTCTCTTCTTGTTTTTTAATATTCGTCTTAATTCAAAGATTTACAACTACTTTCATCAATAGGATAAGAGAAAAAGTGAATACTTCGTAACGCCTTTCTTCAGTTGTCAACAATTTAATCTCTTTACACTAGAGACTAAGCTATGGCTAAGATTTTCCTCGGAACTGCAGGAGTTCCCTTCTCAGCTAAGAAGGGGACTACTATAGACGGAGTTAAGGCAATAAGAGACCTTTCCTTGAACGCCATGGAGGTGGAATTCGTTCAGGGGGTCAGGATGAAAAGGGAAACTGCACAGGAGACTGGTAGAATAGCGAAGGAGTTAGGAGTTAGGTTGTCTGTACATGCCCCTTATTTCATTAACTTATGTTCATCGGAGAAAGAGAAAGTGGAGGCTTCCAAGCAGAGAATACTAGACACCGCGGATAGGGCTGAAGCTATGGGAGCCGATGCCATTGCGATACATGCGGCATTTTACGGAAAGCTGAAACCAGAGGAATGCTATGAAATGGTGAAGGCTGAAATTGGAGAGGTAATAGACAAGGCTAGAGAGAACGGCATACACGACGTCAAGTTCGGAATAGAAACTATGGCAAAGGATACTGCCTTAGGTACTTTAGACGAGGTCATTGGTCTCTCAAAGGAGGTAAAAGGTGTAATACCTTACATTGATTGGGCTCACACTTTTGCAAGGCAGGGAGGTAAAATAGACTACAAACAAATTATCGATACTTTAGTTAAGGAATTAGGTTTAGTTCACATCAATTCCCACTTCGAATCGCTGAAGCTCAACAAGGGCAAGTACGTAGACGTTCATGTCCCAATTGAAGCGAATGCTCCTCCGTTCGATCAATTGGCAGAAACCCTTGTTAAAGACGATAGGATTTCAATAACTTTGATATGTGAAAGCCCTGAACTTGAGCGCGATGCCTTAAAAATGAAAGCTGTACTAGAAAAGTATGGCTATAACCTCAGGTAAGGTCTTGGTGGTCTCCGATTACGATAGAACCTTAGCACATGAGAAAGATGGGTTCTTCGTGAGTGAGGAAGTTAAACGTAGAATCCAGTCCTTCGTGGAGAGGAACTATTTCGCCATTGTCTCAGGAAGGGAGAAAAGGCTAATGGATATATTCGCTAAAGGGCTAAAACCTACAGCTTGGGTTCTGGAGAACGGTACTCTAATTTTTGTAGGAGATGAGGAGATACTTAACGCCCCAAGGTCCTGGTTCCAAATAAGGGAAGAAGTTACATCTAGGCTTGAGAAAATGGGAATAAATTTCTCTGTAGGAAGGGTAATAGTTTACGTAAATAATAGAGGGTTTACAGATCAAGAGCTGTCTCAACTTAGGGAGATATGTGATGTTGAGTATAACAGAGGCGACGCCATGATATTACCGAAAGGGATCAACAAGGCAAGCGGGATAGTGAAGCTTAAAGAAATCCTGAAGTTTAACGGTAAAACTATAGGGGTAGGAGACGGAGAGAACGACTTGAAAATGATGGAGGTAGTTGACGTTAAGGTAGCCGTTGGTAATGCAGTCCCCATGATAAAGGAAGTAGCAGATCTTGTCTTAAAGCATGAGGACGGAGAAGGGATTCTGGAACTCTTAGACTTGATAGATTCAGGCAAGTTAACGAAAAAGACCAACTAGCTCTTCTTTGAATAGGTACATGTGGAATTAGCTCTGGTCCATTCTTTCAATTATTTGTAGAGCTTCCTTAAGGTCTCTTGCTTTGTTACATAAAAGGTCACTGTAGAATCCGTCCCTGTCAAGCAGGATAGGACTTAAATAGGCTCTCTTAGCTCCTACGTAGTCTATTTCATATATATCTCCTACATGAACTCCTTTCTTTCCTCTTACTTTTTCCATAGCATGGTTGAATATTTTAGGATGAGGTTTCATTACTCCAAGTTCGTAAGACGAAGCTATTGCATCGAAGTATCCTTCAATTTCAGTTTCTTTAATTATCCTGAATACGCTGTCAGTTGAGTTGGTGACAAGAACTAACTTTTTGCCCATTTCCTTTAGGTTGCTTAAGAAGTAAATCGAATCGTCAAATAGTTCCCATTGGCTAGATAGAAGTTGGGAACTATTCAGCTTTTCCACTATGTTAGGTTCTGGATACAAGCCAAGTTCCAAGAAGATGTCCCTGAAGTCCGGCTGTGAAAGCCCCCAAATTTGGGGATGTGGGTAGTGATGGTTGCCAAGAACTTTGTATACTGCTCTGAAAACCTTCCTTTCCTCCACGTCATATCCAAACTCCTTAAGTAGAATTGCTACATTTTGATGATACTTTGGCTTGAAAGAAACTAGTGTTTCTCCCATGTCAACTAGAACCGTATCTATCAATTATTTCACTCTATTAATTAGATGTAATTCCTCTATATATTCCGTTTTCCACTATCAAGCTTCGCCTACTGCCTTCCTCTCAAATAGTCTCAAGAAGTCTTCTCTGCCGTCTATTCTTATACCTAAGGCTCTTAGAAGCCAGTCATCTAAAGACAAGTCTATATAGGGCATTTTAATTTCCTCAACGTCATTACCAAATAAGTTTGATATCTTAGTGCAAAAGTCCAACATTGACGTTCTAGGTCCTGATACGTTTATGAAGCCTTTTATTCCATTTTTGATTAGTTTTTCTAAAATAATAGCAAAGGTATAGATGCTAATTGGAGAGATGAACATTTCGCTAGGGCACCTTATTCTCCTACCTAGGAATGAAGCCTTAATGAATGACTTCAGGATTCCCTCATAGGAGAGGGAATACAGCGCACCTACTCTCATTATTAGATAGTTGCCTAATGACGCAATTCCCGTCTCAGCAGCAAGTTTGCTTAGACCATAATAATTAAGAGGATGCGGAGTGTTATGTTCTAGGTAATATCCTTTCTTTCCATTATAGACCATAAACGTGGAAGGATAAACGTTAACAGCACCTATCTTGCTTCCTGCCCTTGCTATGTTTATCGCCATCCAAGTGTTTGTACTCCAAGCCTTTGGAGGGTCGGAATTGCTTTCCCAAAAGGGAATTTCTGCCGTGTGTACTATTACCTCAGGTTTTTCCCTAATAACTGAAGCCGGGTTAGGCACATAAACCACTTCCTGGTCCTTGAATACCTTTACGAGTTCCTTAGAGATTTCTCCTTGATCAGTAACTCCTATCCTCACTTAGAGCATTACCTCCATAAATTTAGGTGATGTTGGGTTAAATCTTTTCGTTTTTGGCTTCTTCATACACCTTTTCAACTTCCTTCAATATGTTTTCTGTGGTGAAACCCATCTTTATTGCGAATAAGGATAGACCCCCTGCACCTACCCCTTCTTTTACGTAACCCTTCTCGTAGACCCTTAAACCTTCAAATTTGGACTTAGAAAAATCCAGAGGGGAATATTCTACCTTAACTCCTATCTGCGACGCTAGTCCCAATATGTCAGAACTCTTATCTGAAACTATCCATTTAGTAGTCCATATCTCCATATCCTTTAGCTTCATCGGTGCTAGCTTCTTTGTCAGGGCAGCAACCGCAGTCATTTGTGTTCCACCTGCAAGTACAATCTTCCCCTGGAAACCTTGAGCTATCCCAGACGCAGATATAATCATAGGGTCAGATAATCTAGCTATTTTGTCTTCTTCATCGCTTACTTTACTCAGTGCTTCTCTGACTATTTTCTCCTTTAGCTCCATGGGATTATCGGGAGATGCAGAGCTAACTTTTCCAAACGCATTGTACCCTAATGCAACTAACGTGCTCATGGCGGTGGTAGTTCCAGCTGGTATGGACTCTCCTATTATTACTCTGTCGAATCCCCTTGAAAGCTGTTCCCCAAGTCTCATAGAATTGTTCAATATCCTTTCCATGACGTTCATTTCCAGTGCACCGCTTCTGATGTCTTTTCCAGGCTCTCCACCTACCTCGAAGAAGGGAATTGCTAAAGGACGTACTTTAGCTCCAGCGTTCACAACGAAGGTAGGTATCCCGGTCAGGTTCAAAGACGCCCTAGATATAATTGCGGGGCTAGGAATTCCATCTGGTGTTATGGGAACTCCCTTTATTACGTCACATTTTCCGTTAATTAGAAACTCTGCGTCAGCTGCTGGAGTATACATAGTAAGCTCAGGCGTCGCTCCCGCTATCGTAGTGCCAGGTATCATACTTACGTCGGTTGTAGCTATAACTAGAATGAATGCCACTCTTTCTTGAGGCATAACTATTTGTGACCTATCAAATATATGAAATCTCGTGTTCTGGGACTACTATAGAATGGTGGAGGAAGGCACTAAGGTCAGCCTGGAGGATTTCGCGTCTAATTCAGATCTGAAAAATAAAGTGAAGGATGGCGTCAAGGGTCTATTTCAGTGTTTTCTGAAGGAAGCTTCGTGGCAAGGCGGAAACGTGGAAGACTTAATATGGTCATTTGGAAAACAAGGTATATTTCCCCCTTATCTGGTTCAGGAATTGGAGGACTTGTACAACTTGGTCTTCAAGGACGTAGATAAAACAGACGATAGACTCCTTTATGGAATGTTAGTGAGAATTATGGAGGACATTGAGGAGGCAATAAATTACATAAGGGAAAGGAAGAGAAGCTAAAGCTATCAAAAATAGCTAAATTTTAGGCTCCTAGTTAGACGGTGAAAAAATTCTTTATAGTTTAGCTTATAAAAATCTTCTTTTTGGACTTCATGGAATCACAGAAGTGAAAATATCAGATTTGGATCTTTCAAGGAAGAGCGCTGTTAGTCCACTTTAAAAGCATACTCCTTCATTTTAATTAGTGCAGGACGTAAACAAACTTGCAGTAATAGGAAGTGCCAGATCTTTAGGAACTTCCATCATATGGCCTTTCATAGGTTTCGCCCTCTTGACGGTTTATCATTTCTCCCTTGAGTTTGTATCCTTGTTCTATTTACTTCAGGGCATAGTGAGCGTGTTGGCTTACATAGTTTCGGGTTTCTTCACTGACTTCTTTGGAAGAGTTAAAACAATGATTATGTTTTCAGTTTCTGCGTCAATTAGCATGTTTCTAGCCTTTTTGTTTCCTAACCCTTTGTTCGTAGCTCTTGGGGTTTTAGCTCAAAGCTTCTTTAATTCCGGATATTATGTAGCCAATACCTCCATCGTTGGAGACCTAAAGAAGAACGACATCTCATCCCTCATAAGAGCTTTCTCAAGATTAAGGGTTGGAATAAATCTAGGTTGGGCTCTTGGACCTACCTTGGGTGGTTACGTATTTTCCATCCTAGGTTTTAGGCTCTTCTGCTTCTCTCCTCATTGGTTTCTATATTTCCAATCTTCTTGTTGAGGTCTCTTCCTGACGTCAAAACAAAGATAGAGCTATCCCTTCATGTGAGCAAGGAATTCCTGCAGTTTCTGCTTCCTACCTTTTTCACGTTTATGTTAATGGGACAGCTAGGTTTCTCCTACTTAACTTATTACGTTTCTGTGGTTAAGTTCACTACCTTTCAAGTGGGAATCCTTTTCATGATAAACGGTCTCCTGATAGCCACACTTCAGGAAATTGTGGGAAGGAAGATAAGACCTTTTGACATAGTTTATGGTATGTTGATTTACGCAATATCTTATTTCTCTATCAGTCTAGTTTCTAACTTCGTTGAAGCTTCTCTTGACATGGTTTTCATTACATTAGCCGAGATGATTGTAGCTCCCCTTTCTCAAGCTCTAGCATCTTCCTTTTCAGATGATAAATCACGTGGAAGGACAATTGGCATTTACGGTATGGCCACTTCTCTGGGGAGGGTTTCTGGTTCCTCAATTTCTGCTCTGCTCATGACAAGCTTCTTGTACCGTCCTATAGAACTGTGGGGAGCAATATCAACTTTCGGCATAATCTCGTCTATTATATACTTATTGATGTTCTACCATAGGAAATTTTAAATATAATTTATTATATTTGCATAAATTATAAAGTCCTTTGTTACCAATTAAAAGTTTTAATACTAGAAACCGAACATATGTTCGGAATGAGCATCGAATTCATCAAGGAAATAAAACAACTAAAAAAGGAAAAAAATGCAATAATACTTGGCCATAACTACATGGATTACGGAGTACAATTGGTTTCTGACTTTACAGGGGACTCCTACGACCTAGCAGTCAAGGCCATGAAGACAAACGCTGATATAATAGTTTTCGCCGGCGTTTACTTCATGGCAGAGCAAGCTGCAGCGTTAAATCCGGAGAAGTTGGTGTTGTCCCCTGACCCTAATGCAGGTTGTACTCTATCCGATTCTCTAGACGTTGAGACATTGAAGGAATTCAAGAAAATGTACCCAAAGGCACCTGTTGTACTATACATAAATACCAGCATCGCCGCAAAAGCCATGGCGGATTACATTGTAACCTCTTCAACTGCAGTAAAGGTGGTCAGTAGTTTAGATGACGATGTAATTCTATTCGGGCCAGACGCTAATCTAGCCAATTACGTCCAAAGGAAAACCGGAAAAAACATAGTGAAAGTTCCACCTAACGGAAGATGCTTAGTACATGCGAGTTACACAAGACAGTTAGTAGACGTAGCAAGGAAGAAATATCAAGGCGCTTTACTCATGGCACATCCAGAATCCCCGTTAGAGATACTTGAAGCTTCAGATTTCGTTGGTTCTACAAATCAGATGATAGATTTTGCTAGGAAATCCCCCTTAAAGGAATTCATAGTTGCGACAGAGATAGGAATGATAAACGCCCTTCAGATTAACGTCCCTGAGAAGAAGTTTTACCCGTTAGTTACAACTGAGACGTGCAGTTGTGCAAGATGTCCTTACATGGCGATGGTGACGTTAAGGAAAATCAGAGATTCTCTAATGGAGGGCAAACACATAGTTAAGGTAGACCCAGAAGTAGCAGAAAGGGCTAAGAGAGCCTTCGAGAACACTATGAAAATACTAGAAAAATAGAAAAGTGCTTCCTCTTTTCGCTTTAACTTTTGTTTTTATAGCGCAAATCGTATTATATTGAGTTTAGCTTCAATGTAATTCTATAGTTGTTATTAGTAAAATTTTTAATGTGAATTAGTTTATATAATATGTAGAGTGTCATGATGTGGAGACAATAGAAAGGGAAATATTATCTAAATTATCGTTATTTTATATGCAAGTAAAGAGGAAGCTTAACTCCAGTGAGCTACCTGAAGGTTTAACTATTACCGACTTTATGGTTTTGAACTCTCTTATGAATGGCAAAAAAACCATGGTTGAAATCTCCAAGGAAATTAACGCAACTCAGTCATCTATAACGTTATCCATCTCCAAGTTAGAGGAGAAAGACATTGTTAAGAGAATAAGGTATCCGAGCGATAGAAGAATAACCTTCGTAGAAATAACCGATAAAGGAAAAGAAGTTGTGTCGAGCTGCCAAAATAAACTCAATGTGGTTCTTTTGGAGTGTATAGGAAATCTTTCTCACGCTGAGAAAAGGAATTTATTGGAGATTCTAAAAAAGCTGAATTGCTGAAAAGGACAAAAATATTAAGAAAAACATACATGTTATAAGAGAAATTTGTACAAACTATGAGATTAAGCACCAGTTATGTTTTATACGGGTAAAAAGAGGAAAAAATACAAAATGATTAGCGAGAGCAAGGGTTTAGACATAGGTAGGAGTCATATACATGAATCTCCTCAGAGGAAATTAGATTTCAAAAGTAGTACCGTCCCTGGCTATAGTGAACTTCTTACCTACTGCGTTATAAATCTCGTCCTCTATGTGAGTAGGTATATGTGTGAGAATAATCCTCTTTTTGCTTTGATCACCGAACATACTTATGAGTTCCTTAACTGAGGTGTGACCGAACTTCTTGCAATCCTCTACGCATGACGCTTCATGTATAACAACGTCTGATTCTCGTATCTCAGACAATAACTCCTCGCAGGGCTCTGCGGTGTCCCCTGTATATATTAGTTTTCTTTTACCGTCAGTTATTACATAAGAGACTGCATAAATTGAGTGACAAGCTTTAACGCTATAAACCTCTAGATCGTCCACCTTTCCCTTTGGAAGCTTGCTTTCCTTTACGTTTGCAGATATTTGGTTTCCAGTTTCCATATATGAGTTGAGAATTTTGGAGAAACCAGGAGGAGAGAAAATTGTAAGATCGTTCAAACCTCTAACCTTTCTGGAAACCATGTAGTCGAAGACGCCGTCAATGTGATCTATGTGAAGATGGGTGAAGAAAACAGTGTCGGCGTCAACATGGTAATCATCTATTCTAAGGTTGGATCCGGGACCCATATCTAGGAATAGTTTTCCTTCACTTTCAACGTAGATCCCAGCCTTAAATCTGTACGTATTTCTCGATGATCCTGAGCCTGTACCTAGGAAGAGAACTTTCATGTTTTAAGATGATTCTCTCTGCTCATAAGCTTTCTCCAGGAGAAGCGAAAAGGAATACCTAGCGTTCTCTCCTACCTTGAGCACTTTTAGCCCAATGCCGTTATGGTAAGCATCTGGAGCACCGCTCATAGGCTCAATTGCTATTGAGTTAGGTATTCCAGTATATATTTGAAGGAACTTCATGTCCTTTGAAGACAATGTAATTCTATGTTTGTCTGTGGTAAGAATTACCTTTCCTTCAAACAGGAAGCAGTCGTCCAAGCTATTCATGGAGTTTACGTCGACAGTTATAGTTCTCCCTGTTGGAATCTTGTTAACGCTTTCCAGCATTTCCATTTTGCTTGGCTCTATCCTCCATTTATTGGCGACGAAATAAGGATGGGCACCTACAGTCAGGGGAGCATTACTGTTTCCCTCGTTAAATATCTCCATTTCAACTTGGAGTGAGTTACAGCCAATTTCGTATGTAACTCTACAGGAAAGAGCAGAGGGATAGCCTTGATTCTGAATCTTAACTTTGAACGTTACCTTATCTCGACTGGACGCTTCAACGTCCCAACGCAAGTCCTTGGCGAACCCATGGATTGCATTTCCTTCAGAGTTCCTAGGTAAATCATAAACTTTTCCCTCAAAGATGTAAGATCCCCCCTTGACTCTGTTGGCGAATGGTATAAGTAACGCCATTCCTCCTCTAGTTTTTCTCTCTAAGTTTCCGTGAAGCAAAACCTCCTCGCCGTCCTTTCTGAGGTCCACCAAGTAAGCCCCTTCATTAACGATCTCAGCTTCCAGCTCACCCTTCTCTAGTTTTACCATAAAACAGAGATAAAAACCAGTAGATTAAAAGTTAATGAAAATGCACCTATCATTTACCCCTTCAAATACTTGAAGGTTAAACCAAGAAAGATGAAACCTATCAAGTCGTCTATGGGCAAACCGTGGAAAACGGGATAAAACCAAGCCCATTGATATGGTTCCTTGAGGTCAAATATCCAATACAATACATCCTCCATAGTAGAAGCGTAAATGAAGTACCAAAGCGTGTCAATGGATATCAGTTTCCTGGACGCTAGATATGCAGGGTAAAAGAAGATCACGGAATATATAATCCTATAAAAATAGAGGGAGAACACAGGGGAGAACACATCCTTCATCCATTGGGGAGAGGCTGGGTCCTTGGACGGATCCCACTGCATTCCTAATTCAAGAAGAGCGTAAATGGACGCAAATAATGTTAGCGCGATTAAGTTTTCCTTAATACCTAACTTTGAACTGAAGTTTCTCATATAATCTAATTACCAAGAGAGCTTTTAACGAATTCCTCTACGACTTTACAAGGTTCTTTAGCCTTCATTACCGCGCTAGCTACGCCTATGCCGGCTGCGCCCAATTTAAGGGCAGTTGAAACGTCCTCTCCGTTGGTTATCCCCGCCCCAGCAATCAGAAGAACCTTTGGAAACTCCTTCACTTGCTCTACGGCATTAGTTATGACCTCAGGCCTAGCTTTAGAGACTGATATACCGCTGCCTATTAGCTCAGGAGGTTCTATTAATATAGACGTAGGCTCAAGGGTACCTATTGCCTTCACTAGCTCGTTCCTGTCTACGCATACTACAGTGTCAAGGTTCAACTTCCTTGCTCTTGATAATATCTCAGCTATCTCGTCTATTCTGATTCTTCTTTCACTGTGGTTGATTAACGTACCCTCAGCACCAGCATCTTTAACCATCTCTGGAGTAACCGATCCCGTGTGTGCACCTAAAGGGTTGGCGTCAACGTGTTCAGCGTAAACGGGTATTGAAACTTCATTGGATATTCTGTATATCTCGGTAGGAGGAACTGAAATTATGATCTCTGTAGAGTACTCTAAGCTTATTTTCTCTATTTTCTTTGCTATGTCGATTCCTTTTTTGCCAAAGGATGTATCATAAGCCTTGAAGTTAATTAGAATTACAGGCTTTTTCATAAACTAAAGGAAAACATATCACATTTATGACTTTCTGTGGAATAGACCTCGCGGTGAAGAGGAAGACGGATGTGGCTTTACTCTCAGGTAATAAGGCTACAGTATATGAAGTTGATACGGACGAAGAAATAGTTTCGTTATGCTCAAGTTCAAGGTTGATAGCCATAGACTCGCCTCTCTTGTTACTTAAATATAGGGACGTCGATAAGGAAATGATAAGGAGAGGTTTCAAGGTTCTACCGCCGTCGTTTATGGTCTCTTTGGTGGAAAGGGCTATTTCGTTGAGGAGTTTCATGTCAATGTTGGAGACCCATCCTACCTCTTCCTTGAAGAACGCTGACATATGTTGGAGAGACCTATCTAAGAAGAAGGATATAATTGACGCTGTAATTTCAGCTATGGCCGCTAGGTTATATTATGAGGGGAAAGCCCAAGTTATTGAAGCTCATGACGGGAAGGTGATACTTCTTCCTAAGGGCAGGTATAACATCATTCCCGTTGGTGAGAATAGGTTCTATGTGTTCTACATTTGAGGCCAGGAAAGTATTTGTGTTCGCAAAAGATTGAAAGTCTAGCCCTTTAAGGCGTGGAGCAAGTCAGACTTAGTGTAACTCTTTCCTTTTCTCTCTTTGAAATTTGATGGATGTTAAGTTTCCAATCTGTCTACTTTTGATAGAGCATTAGCTACACAAAATATTTAAATATTAGGGTTACCCTAAAAGTGTCATGGTAAATTACTTACTGGATCTATTCTCTTGTTTGGCAGATGAAAATAGGCTAAAGATTCTACTTTACCTAAACGAGAGGAGGCAGGCGTCGGTGAGTGAAATAGCTAAGGCAACTGGTAACTATCAATCTTTGGTTTCTCATCATCTTTCTAACTTAAGAAAGGCTGGTCTAGTTCAAAGGAGGAGAATAGGAAAGACCTCAGTCTACGTTATATCAGATCGCGTGACTAAATTATTAGAATATGTGAGCTCGACGTGGACCAGTTGACATACAAGTAAGAGAAAATATCTCCTAGAAGTGGAAGCGTGTAAATACAGCGTTTTCTACTTTCATTCTAAGATCTACAGTATCTAATGTTAGCAAAATAAAGAGAATACGAATTTTTTTACTTTAAGTAAAAGGTAATTATTTCTTTTAACTTACGCTGCATGCGAACGGAAATATATTAATGTTTGATTTCAGTAAAGAAAAACAGATAATAATGTCCTATCCATACGGTGGACCATACGGTCCTCCATACGGTCAACCTCCAACGCAGCCTCAGCCCTACGGTACTCCCTACGGCTCACCATACGGTCAACCACCTAATCCAATGATGACAATGATGATGTGCTCACAGTCTTCTGGACTAGGAGGCAAACAGCAAATGATTCCAATAAATGGACCCATAAACCTTCAGCAAGTAGTCCAACAAGCAGTTATGTATCTAATGGGACAAGGATTCCAAGCCTTCCCCATGGTAGGACAGAATTTAGCAGTGATACAAGCTCAACACTCATCCCTTCTTGACAAGCTAACTGATCAAAGCAAGGCATACACTGTGAGGATATGCGTAGGTCCGGAATTCGTCATGGTAGAAACTGGAATTTCAAATTTAATGCAGGAGTTACTCACGGCGGGTGTAACAGTAGGAATTTCAGACGAATTATTACATAATAACCTACTCACTATGGCTGGGGGTGGGATAGATGCCTACGGGCTATACAAAGACTATGCCGGTGAGGAACAGTTAATGAATATAATTACTATGGCTATAATGAGTGCTCAAACCTACCCTCAACAATACGGTTCTTACGGACCATACGGTCCTCCATACGGTCAACCTCCAACGCAGCCTCAGCCCTACGGTACTCCCTACGGCTCACCATACGGTCAACCAGGTCAACCTAGTCAGTACCCTCAGCAGCCTCAACAACCGCCGCAGCTGCAAAACCAACCGAGGCCTACTACTCCATCACCCCAACCAGCACCTCAAACAAAGGTTAAATGTTGGAAGTGTGGTGCAGAGAACGATAGTGGAGCGAAGTTCTGCGAGAACTGTGGATCCCCCTTAACTTCCATTAAATGTCCTAAGTGTGGTAAGGAAAACCCAGCTGGTTCCAAGTTCTGCTCTGAGTGTGGAACAAACCTACAGCAAACCATTAATCAATAGAAAGTAGAAGCGCTTTTTTTACTATTATAGAAAATAAATATATACAGATTTTGTTTTAATAATATACATAATAGCTTTTCTCATTTCATGATATTTGGGATTAATAAGAAGTAAACACAATAAAGCGAAAGCGCATTTTTACGCGCGATATGAAAAAAACTTAACGAAAGCGTGCGTGATAACACGTACGTTTTCACATTTTTCTTAATTACTTTTTAAAATATACGATCTTTTAATATCTTCTATTGAAACTCCTTCTGTAACCTCCACGATATCCAGAATCTTCTATCTTCTGATCGGAGAGGTTCTTTTCAGTATTTACGTTTTCGATGTTCTGTGAGGATTTTTCCATTTTACCTTCCCTTCCTAGGGTTAGCCTCATAGAGCCTCTTACTACAGAAACATAACCATTATTTACCTCAATAACGTCGTTCTCGTTTACCTTGCTTATGTTCTCATCCCATAAGCTCATCAGTATTGATCCAGTTTCATCTCCTACTAAAACGTCAGATACCTTGTGTAATGAGCCGTCCTTGTTGGTTACTTGTTTTGGTTCTCCTAATTTAACTACCTTTACTGTTACTGTAGCTGAAGCTCTAGGCTTCAATTCACTTACTTTCATTTTGGGTTCTTTAAAAGCACGTTACGTACATAATAAAACTTTCTCACGGAAAGCTTACAGAAACCTTGTTTCAATTTCTCGGCTCAACAGAAGTTTGCAAAAGTTCATAATTAAAAAAGAGAGGCATCTCAAGGTTATTATGGTGTGTAGCCCGTGATTTCGCTCATCAACGTCATTAAGAAATTCCTATGCTCGTCCTTCATGAAAGGAGTTCTGGTAACATGATTGTAAAATGAGGAAGAGCTTAAGAATTCCCTTCCGCAGACGGGGCACGAATTGTGGTTCTTTTCCAGCTCCTTCTGAAGCCTTGAGAACACAACTTGTTTCTTAAATTCCCTTACTATGTCGCTCAATGTGGATCTATCAACTGTCTCTTCCTTCTTTTCTTCCCTTAGGAAATCCATGATTGCCTTGACGCTCCTTGATTCTATTTTGTTCATTGTTTTTTCATAATTTTTGAGCTCCTCCTCAGCGTATTCTAACCCAAAGTCTATCATTCTTTTCAGGTCATCCAAATCTAAGGCGAACCTCAGTACCATTGCATGTAAAGCCTCCTTAGCTGAAGAGTAAGTTCCCCCTCCAAATGGGGTATTAATATACCACTTTCCTCCATCACTTGAAAATTTTAATTGAACTAAGTTGTTTCCTCGTGAAAGAGTCCTTGGGGCAACCCTCGCGTAACCAACGTGAAGAAGAGCTCTATAGAGGGTTACCTTCTTGGGCTTCATATTTTAGAATCTCAAGGATGCGTTTTAAAACTAATTTAGGCACACACTCTCATGTATCTATTTTGTTGCCTTTTATTTATAAACAGAATTCTCTTCACATCGGGATTACTATGAAATACTTTCATTAATCGCCCCTATCTTTTTATTAGATGCTATAAAATTATTCCTTATTACTTCCGTGAACTGTAGAGTTGACTTTAAAAGATATTAATGAAAAAGGTAAAATGCCTGAGAAGAGAGGAGAAGAGAGTAAAAAAGGATTTGCCTTTAGGGGAAGGTTTTGCTCTCTTTCATTATTTCTTAGATGAGGAGGGCTGTTGGGTCTCTTTCTTCTCTCCTTTCTTCTTGCCTGCCACTTTTTTTTACCTAAATTTCAAGGTTATTCTGGCTTATTTTAAATGTTTCTTACTAGCTAATTGACATCTTCTTAAGCAAAAATAGGAGAGAATAAACTACATTGATTTTAGGTTTAGAAGTAAATAAAATTTATACAGAAAAACAAAAGTTATTTACAATATGTTAACGAGGCTATAAAGGAACAATCTATTATTGGGAGTAAAATTAACGTGAATTAATATTTCGTGAAAAAAGCATATTTTTCTTTATCTTTCTTTAGTTAAGATTTCCTTATGGTCAAGACGACCAGGGAGGCAACTATGGTCATAATACCTGCAAAGGAATACGAATATAAGGGAGATACAACGTAAAGAAAGCCCATAACTAAGTTGCTTATTGATATACCAAGCGCCCTACCCAAGGACAAAGTTCCCATTCCAGTAGCTACCTTTTCAGAGCTTGTAAACTTGGATATGATAGAAGGTTCGAAAGTCTCTATGGCACCTACTGCAATCCCCATTAGGGCACTGAAAGCGTAGAGTAAAGCCAAAGAAACGTTATAGGTAAGGGCAAAGCCGAAGCTTGCAATAGCAGCCACTCCGTACCCAAGGAAGGCTAAACCTGTTATTTCCCTTACTTTACTTCTCCCATAGATTAGAGCTGATAAAGCAGATGTTCCTGAAAATATTGCGAAAGCAAGTGTCCCTAGGTACTCTTGATGCGTAAGCTCTGCTACGCTTATTACGGGAAATCCGAAGCTGAAGAAGGTGAAGCCGAAGAACAAGGTGGAAATAGTAACAGTAACTACTACTTTAACGTTGGTCTTTCCCTTCCTTTCCAACTTTGGTGTCTTAGTTATAGCTATAAGTAAAGTGGATATAGCTAAGGGTATAATAGTTCCCAGCAGCGCGTATTGAACGGGAAGACGAAGGAAGAGTACTAAGGATATATAAATTATCGCAAGGAATGCTCCAGTCTGATCTAAAGTGTGCAATATTCCGAAGGCTCTCTTCCTCTCATCTGGCGTAGTTACCTCGCTTACAAGTGCCCTTCTTGCTGGAGATCTGAAGTTCCTAGCCCACCATCCTGCAGCGATGAGCACGAGGGCAATCAGTGGATTCCCCACTATTCCGGAGAACGACATAAGGGCAATCAACGAATTACCTAATGAACCAACCAGCCTTCTTCCATATCTATCTGCAGCTACCCCTCCCAGGAAGGACATAACTGCACCGCCTCCGTAGTTTATAGCCTCTATAATTCCGTATACTGCTGGAGAGAGGTGATAGTACACCGTGATCAACAGCGGGAGAAAGGACATCACTGCCATATATCCAAGGTCAGCAAAGAACGCAGAGAATGACAGTTTGTAAACTTCCCTTTTCACAACATAGGAAGAGGATCATTTCTTAAAAATCCTTTTGCAGAACGGAGCATTAATGTACTTTCAATATCTTTACCTCAACTCAAAGGAATGACTTTTTCAGTATTTTGAAATATTATGTCTAAAACCCGTTTAATTAAATGTAAACTTTAAATTAAATTCAATTAACAATTTAAGTATTTAGAATTTACATATAATAAAGATATTTTCGTTTTAGTAATTATATAAAATAATATAAAAGTTTTTAATCCAGTTAAAGTCAATAAACATTCATCACTGCTTATATGAGATAAAAAGTTTTTAAAAAAATGTAGACAACAACTATAGACGTGAGGAAGAGCCATAACGATGAAGAAAAGGCCTCTATCACCCCCGTATACAGCGATGTGGTAGACCTTCTAGAATCCGCCAGAAGAAAGTACCAAGTTATAACGGGTGAACTTAGGTCTGAAAAGTCCTTCAATACCTGGCTCTTCCAAGAGATGTTCAATTCTATAGATAGGTACGGTAAGAACTATGTTGGTTTAGATTCTTCATTCATCTTCGTTTATAAGATGACTCATGACTTTTATTACAAGTTTGTTCCATACGTAAGAACTATCAGGGATCTTAAGAGGGACGATCTACTCTTTTACGCTGAGATAATATCAAAACGCTTGGACTTTATAAAGGCTAGGGACGTTCCTACATTGCTCTCCTTCATTTTTCCCCGAAACGTTTCACTGATAAATCAAAAGAACGATGGAGGAAAGTACATAGTTTCAATTAGTCAAACGGCAGACGTTGAGCAAGAGAAGTTCAAGCTAATTATTGAATATGTAACCTCCCTATTAGGCAGCCATCTTGAGATTAACGTCGATAACGTGAGTGGTTTTCACGGCGTCATTGTAGTAAACGATGACGAAGAAGGAAAGAAGGGTAAGGAGAATGCAACCAAATTAATCCCTGTCTCTGAGGGAATCGTGATATTAAGAGATAAGTTAATGAAGAAATTCAACCTAAACATAGATAAGTTCAGATCGAGCTTTTCCAGCACGGTTTTGTCTCAAGCCATCAGGATCTTCAACGTAACAGGGATCACAAATATAAGCCAAACTTTTGATGCCTTTATGGATTTCTCGGATTCAGGATATTCACTTCTGCCTTGCCCTAGGCTAGACGAGACAGAATTTCACGTACCTTACACCAAGGATCTCCCAAAGGTTGTGGCCATCCTCGAATCGCTTTACCCTGGCATTAAGATAATTCTAGACAAGAAGGACATGATTCTCATTTTTCCCTTTTCAGTTGATGGGGACATGTGTCCTAGGTTGAGCGAACAATTGAAGGAAATGATAGGGGAAAGCAACCTGAAGGAAAAGATTAATTGTAAAGGTCATATCATTTCTCTGAAGATATTATGAAGGACGAAGTTTGGAAGAGAATTCCTTGGCACATAGGAGAGAACACCAGGAAACTGCTTGAGGAAGCTTGTCAGAATATAGGGATACCTCAGCTAGAGAGGTGTTCCGACAAGATTCTCAATTACTCCATTGAAATGATAAGAATAGGAGAGGACATAACTCAAGAGGAAGAGCGATACGCGATCATTGGATTTAACGTTCTTTCATCCTCCTTTTTCTTCTATAGATTGTTAAGACTTAACGGGAAAATAAGGGAAAATGTTGAGGATATCTCTAGCTTGATATCTGCGACTGTGTCCTCCATAAATGAGGAAACTGGAACAGACAAGGCGAAAATATTTATGGGGGTAGCAGTTGCATTAGTAAGGCTTATCTCCAATGTAAGGCCGTCAGTGGAGAAGAACACAATCAGAGCTAACCTAACTAGCATCGACGATGAGACTGCGTCTCAGCTTATAGACCTTTTAGAGAGTACCGCAAAGAAATTAGAATTGTTCCACTCAATTGAAAAAAAGGGAATATTCTTCAAGTTGAGTCTAAAGTATAGTGAAAACGTAGAAGGGCAGCATAATGTTTCTGGCTGAACATGCCACGGCGGGTTCAGTTCATTTTAGATTTAAATTTCTCAAAGGGATAGTTGAGAGGATTCCTGATTCTCTCATGTTAGTGGCCTCGACTAAGTTACGGTCGTTCTTGTAAGCACAACCAAGATGGGAGACTACTTAAATGCTGTCTCCCAGCTTTCTACTGCATAACAACTACTGAAGACGCGTGCTGTTTCATATACTCCACGAGGAAACTATGCATTTAGTTTAGCATCGAACTCTACGGTGTTTTGTGTTAGGGCTTACGCCTATATTCTTTGATAGTCTGTTCGCATTCTTGACTAGGTTATCTGACCTTTTTCATAGTAAGAGTATTCTAAAACCAGAAGCATGAACTACCATAACCAAAAGGACAAGAATTCCTGCTTCACTAGCGACTGAGGCGGAATTCTACATCATGGTGGTTTATATCACGCAGCGAACTTAACGTTAATAGTCCCCCGGACTGGCTGATGAAGAGAAGGCGTACTACATAGGTCCCGCTTTAAGGCGTCCCTGTGGAGCTTACTCAAATGATAGTCATTGACGTGATCTCTGTAAACTCATTTTTAACTTAGTGGGGGTTAAGGGGGCGAAAGTCCCCTTCCGTGAGGGATGGATAGCCCCCTTACAGAAACCTTATTTTACAGTTATTAAAAAATAGATATAACTATGCGGTACAGATTGGACAGAGGATCGCATTCGGTTTACGCTCTTTATTACCACTATGTCCAGGTGGTGAAGTACCGCAGGAAGGTGTTCGATACTGAAGAAATAATCAACTTCCTAAAGGAACAAATTCAGGAAATAAGCAAAACATTCGAAGTTGAAGTCATAGACATAGGAGTAGACAAAGACCACTTCCACATGTTATTCAAGGCAAAACCAACCCTGAATATACCCAGATACGTGAACGCAATCAAGACAATCACGTCTAGAGAAATACAGAGAAGGTTCCCACAAGTATAAGGAAAAACTGTGGAAAGGACACTTCTGGTCACCTTCCTACTTCTTAGCTACAAGTGGACAAGTAACATTGGAGGTGCTGAAAAAATATGTGGAGAGCCAAGGAGAAGAATGACAAGATCCAACTCTCATTCAAGTACAAGATTTACCCAACGAGAGAAGTAGAGGAGAAACTCCTCAGGGCAATGCAAATTGAGGCTAAAGTATACAATGCCTTGCTAGACGTGGTGAATAACGCGAGGAAAGAAGGGAAAACGATAACACCTAAAGACACTCAAAACATGTTGAAAGACTTGAAAATAGAAGGGAAGGATCTAGTTTACTCCAAGGTTCTTCAAATGGTTAACAACCAATTATGGTACAACATCAGCTCTCTTCACGAACTGAAGAAGAAAGGGAAGAAAGTTGGGAAACTTAGGTACAAGAAGATCTTGAAGATCATCAACTACAATCAATCTGGTTTCAAGGTTGAGGGAGACAAGCTGATCCTCTCAAAGATAGGAGAAATAAGAGTTCTCTTTCACAGACCATTAGAAGGCGAGGTAAAAGGAGTTATAATAAAGAAGAGTGTAACTGGATGGTATGCTATCTTTCAAGTCGAGGTTGAAAAGAAACCTCTTGAGAAAACTGGGAAAGTGGTTGGAATAGACTTAGGAGTGGAGAAACTTGTAACCACCTCTGACGGTGTAGTGATAGAGAACCCCAAGGTTTTTGATAAGGTCGAGAAGACGCTAAAGATTTTGCAACAATCATTATCTAGAAAGAAGAAGGGGTCTAGAAACTACGAGAAGGTCAGGGAAAAACTAGCTAAGCTTCACGAGCATGTAAAGGACTTGATGAGTGATTATATTCATAAGGTAACTTCGTGGCTAGTAGAACAGTATGATGAGATCTACGTGGAAGACCTTGGTGTGAAAGAGATGGTTGAGGACAGTGAAAGTAAAACTTTGAGAAAGCATATTCTTCACTCCAACTTCTCCAAGTTTGTGAGCTACCTCTCCTACAAGGCTAAAAGAGCTGGTAGGAGGGTAGTGAAAGTAGATCCGAGGAATACTTCAAAGACATGTGCTAGGTGCGGACATGTTAAGAAGGACTTGACTTTGGCTGACCGTATATTCTCATGTCCCAAGTGTGGTTGGGCTGTAGACCGTGACTATAATGCTTCTCTAAATATTCTTCACGCGGGGTCGGGACTGCCCTTAGAGCCTGTGGACAGGAGACCTCTGCTACACATACCCTTCTCTGAGGGTGTGTATAGTAAGTTTCCTGGAAGAAGCAGGAAATCTCCATCGCGAGGTGGAGATGCCCCGTCCGTAAGGGCGGGTTAGTTCACATATAATAAGGCATCATCTCCTCTCTCATAGTTAGGGTCCTCTGCCCCTTAATCCCCATCATGATAAAGCCCTAGCAAGATCCAGAAAGAAGGTAAAGTAAAACTGATAGTGTTTAGAGTAAGACATCTCCTTAGGTATTATCATACTTCATCGTTGTGCCTTTCTATATTTTGTATTATGCCTCTTGTCCCCTTGATATATCCTTCTTTTCGTTAAGAGCTACGTAATATCTGCTTTCCATTAACATTTTCCTGAACCGTAACGGCTCCACATCTTCCTCAATTCCCCTCAACGCTATTCTAAGTCCTTCTTTAGCTACATCCCAGTTTATGTCATTTATCATCTGGTTTATCAAGCTTTCATCTATGTGAAAGCCGAGATAGTTAACCCCGTAAGGTAGAACGAATCTCTCTAAGGCTAAGTAATCTGCAACTAACTTGTTCTTAGTTCTCGACAAGGATTCCCTATCAGCATGGTTTACCTTAGCTCCTTGGAAGTTAATGGAGTGGAATCCCTTCCTCATTCCGTTTAACGCTATGAGGCTCTCGTTGTAAGTTCCTCTTAACGTGAACGTGAGAGGAACGTAACCCTTTACTACCTCTCCCTTCACGCTCATGTTTACACCTGCTACTGCCAGAGTTTTGAAAACGCCTTCAGGCTTTGGCTCGTTCTTATCAACGGAGAGCCCTCCCTTAGTAAGAAAACCGTGGTATTGTTGGAAATCTTTTGAGTACGGTTTCATGTAAACCTTGTCCCTAAACTTGTCGAAGATTAGATTGGGATAATTCACCCATTTACTTCCCTCTATTTCTCCCGTTGCACATCCGACCCATTCCATCTCTTGTATCCTTACGTGATCCTCAACCCAGGTCGGAGACGGTGTAGCATCGTCGTCTGTTGTTACGTAAAGGTCAGCTTTCTCTCGAAAGAGCAAATCCAAGGCTTCCTCGAAAAGCCCTTCCTCTTGATATACCAAATTCAAGTCAAGATCTCCCCTGAAGCTGTCCAAGATCTGCAGCGTCTTCTCGTCTCCGCGTCTCTCTCCCCTTTTCATGATCACCTTCACCTTGAAGTCCTTGTATGTTTGCTTGGTCAAAGCCTCAAGGAGGTTTCCTATTGTATGTCCATCATTCTTATAAGTTGGTATCCCTATCGTAACTTGCATAAGGTCTAACAAGTCTCTACTCTTTAAATATTTTTGTCATGAACTATTTTATTATCTTTATGATATGAGTCAAGCTGAAGGTTAGAATAACAATCTCAAAAAAGTTATCGTGAAGTTAAAATTTAAACTGTCAATACGTATGATAAAATCGGTAAGTTGTGGATCTAATAGACAAGAGGTTAATCTTTTATCTTTTTCGCGATGGTAGGGCTTCCCAGAGAAGCATTGCGAATGAGTTAGGACTCACAGCTCCGAGCCTTAACTATAGGTTTAAGAAATTGGAAGATGAAGGCGTAATCAAGGGTTTCAAGCTTTATCTTAATCCCAATTTGAACTTCAAGTATCAAATGTTCGTAGCCTTCAAGAATTACGACGACTTTTCAGCAGACTGGATCTCATTTAAGTTAAAGTGCCTGGAATGGCTCAACGTTTACAACATCCTAGGGGACTCCTTGACTGACTTAAAGAGCAAGGTATCTGAAATGTCATCTAAGTTAGGAGACCCTGCAATGTCTTACGTACCTTTACAGTCCATGATAAAGCTCTCCTCCTTATCCAGGAAGATTATAGATTACCTAATGGAAGATCCCAGAAGACCGTTATCAGAGATAAGTGAGATACTGAAGGTGAACACTAAGACGGTGGAGAGGCACGTAAAATACATGATATACAAGGGAATAATCATGGTAATTCCTTTAATTGATATACCTAAGGCTGATATCGTAATGTTTTCTATGTTCAGTAAACAGATAGATTCACTGGACGAAACGTTACAGCGTTGTAAGGTGTGGAAGTTCAGCGACGGAAGTGCAGGGGTTACAACTTGCGTAACCGAAAACATGGAGCTAGCTAAGAGGTATATAGACGCCTCAAGAAAGGTAGACCCGAAAGCAGACGTAATGATTGTTTATGACTACGATTTCAAATAGATTGTTTTTTAGTTTCTGGTTGAATGGAAACTAAGCTAGTATACGAGAATGGTGAAGAGGTGCAGAAATGGCTAAAGATACACTCTAACTTTAAGATTAAGTTTAACTTTTTCACTTCTCACTTAAATAATGATTCTTTAGTAGCTTCACTTGTACTATATTTTTTACACATGAAGGACGTCATTATTCACGAAAAAATCTAAAGACACTATTTTTTACCTCGGACTATAAAATAGTAGAAGAAATATTGCTAATTTATATAAAAATAGAAAAAATAATTATCAATACTTTTTAGTAGCTTATCTCATTTTATACATATAAAAAATAAAACAACTTCACTTAATTTAGTAGTATCTAAATACCTTCCTCTTCTTTCCCTGTGGCTTATTCATGGTCTTATATTCATCTATTCTCACTAAAGCCTCCTTTACGTCATTTACTCCCTTTAACATCTCAGCTAATCCTTTCTCGCCTATATATTCTAACCATGCCACTATATGTCCTTCCTTCAAGTGGTACTCAACACACGCATGGTCTTCCTTAAATAGCCTCTTCATCTCCTCCCTTAACTCATCCACATTATGAGCTACGCCCACTACTTTATCATACGATTTGAAATAGAACGGTTCCATTTTTTCTCTTCTCCAGTTTACTTTTTCATTATAGCCGTATAAACTTTTCTCTCATCATCCTAACTTTTCATTATAGCTATACTAGCTAGACAACCTTGTCCCTTTATAAAGAAATTTTACGCTTTCGCCATCGCTTATCTCCTTAGACATGAGGCGTCTAAAAGTTCAAAATCGCAGTATTCAAAGCCACAAGGCTTTTAAATCATTTTGTTATCTACTTCTTTTCAGAAAGGCTTTGTATAATTAAACAAATCTTTTTATAGTAGTTTTTAGTAATAATACATGTTGGAGTCAAGCCTGAAGAGGAGGATAGGTGATTACATCAGGTATTCCGACGTGAACTACGAGATAATGAGGGCTGACCACGAGTCTGTACTCAAATTACCAAGTAACGATAAGTTGGGTCAAGTCTTTCACTCTTTCGTACAAAGCACTCTCACGGGTAAGAGGTTTTCCCTTTCTACTTGGGTAAAACCTTTAGAGGGCAAAATGGTAAAGGCAGTTGAGATTTTGAAGGAGGAGTTAAGGGACTCACAAGTGGAGGTATGTAATACGCTGACCGAGATTATCCACGGCGTTAGGGTAACCGGTCAAGCGGACCTATGTAGCGACGATTACGTGATTGAACTAAAGAGCAAGGAGGAAATGAAGAAGGAGGACTTAATGCAAGCCTTAATTTATACTTTCCTTTACAGGAAGGACGTGATCCTTCTAATGTTCAACATTTACACTGCAGATTACTGTCTAGTTAAGGTGTTTCACGACGACGGAAACAGCGCCCTTCTGATGGACGCAATTAAACAAATGGAAAGTGATCGAAATTGTGGAAGAATGTAAGTCGAAAGAGTATAAAAGGATATTAATTGGGTCTACAAATTGATAATATGGACGAGATAGACAAACAGATAATCAAGATAATGTTAAAGGATGCTAGGACTCCACAGAGGAGACTAGCCCAAAAATTAAACATATCCCCACCAGCAGTGAGCTACAGGGTGAACAAGTTAATTGGCGACGTTATAAAGAGGTTAGTCCTTTACGTGAACCCCAACTTCTACGGAAAGTACCACGGATACGCTTCTTTCAGTAATCTAAAGGACTATGAAGGAGAATACATAGCTAAGATAAGGTGTATAGAAAGCGAGAACATTTACGAGATTGAGGGAAAGAACAGGGAAGACGTTAAACTGAAGATCGACTCCATGGCACAGGAATTGGGCGAGCCTCACATGGTTTACATACCTGCACAGACACCTTATAATCCCTCGAGGTTTGACTTGAAGCTAGTTAGTATACTCAAGGAGAGACCCTTGGTTAAGCCTGTTGAAGTAGCTGAAGAATTGGGCGTGTCCTCAAAGACTGTTAGGAGACATATGAGATATATGTTCGGGAAGAACTTCTTTAGACTTATACCAATTGTAGACCTTGAGAAAGCAGGCATTTTGATGTATGCCGTATTCACTAAAAGGGTAGAGATAGCTGAGAAGTTCTTTTACAATACCATGATAAGGGAGATCTCGGACGACAACGCGGGAATTTTTGTGAACGTAGCTGACAACGTAGATGAAATAAACAACACGACTATGAAGTTCAGGAAGGAATTCGACCCAGAAGCAAGCATAATGATAACGTCGAAATATGAGTTCACGTAAGACTACAAAAACAAAAAAATATCACGTGTTTTGTAACATATAGCCTTACCTCATCTATTTCGTAATTGTTCAACGTATATCATTGTTTATCTTTTTAAAGCGCCTTTGTAGTTGTTTTGCATGTCTGTCTAGTCTCTAGTTGTGCATTTATATTGTTCCTTCTGATTTAGGTCTTTCTAAACATCTTTACTCTGAATTTTGAAATAAAGGGAAAACATTTGATAATGATCCGCCTAGAACACGAACCATGTATTTTCTTTCTATAATTTTCTCTTCTACACATAATGCGAAGAGGTAGTTACAGTCTCTATAACGTAAAAAGTTAAGGTAAAAATAACAAGATTCCTTAACGTAAGGGATTCGGCGAAAAAGAAGAACTAAATGTCATGTATCGTTAGGAAAAAAGATACATACATACATACATATACACACACGGTTTTATACCAAATCATAGTTCATTTCTTTTTATTACACTCTTTCCTTATTTTTTCTAAAAAAGAATTTATTTCAATCCAATCTTTTGCCTCAGGTAGTACATTTACATAAAAAATAACCTTGACGGTGAAGCATTTTAGTTAGAGCTCCTATCGGCGAAGAACTTCTGGAAACGTTTGGGCTTTAGGACGCCCACCAAGTAGTCGAAGGCGGCCTGCGGGTCACTGTTCTCACCACAGGTGTAAACGTCCAAGGTGGCGTAATTGTATTCATTCCACGTGTGGAGGGCTATGTGGCTTTCCTCTATGAGAGCTATTACAGATACTCCTCCCTTATTACCATCAAACTTCCACGCCTTCTCCTCCACCAGGTGCATGTTAGCCACCTTAACCGCCTCTTTAACGGCTTCCTCCAGCTTGTCCTTGTCGGTTAGTAAGCTTTCGTCTATCTCGTACAAGTTACCAAAAACATGCTTCCCAATTATTCTTTCATTTAAGAGCTCTACTTGCATCTCTCTAAAGATATCCACATGATACGCGAAAAATAAAGGTATTCATCCTTAAACATAGTGATATCTTTCTTAGCTAAATTTCATACCATAGAAATTTTTCTAAAAATGAAGTCAATAGATATAAAGAGTACATTGCATCATCCTTCTTGTAAAGGCTATTTTGAAAAAATAAGGCAGTGTAATCTAGAAAGTAGTGAAGGAAATCACGGGTCTATCATTAGAAATTTTTAGCTATCCGAAATAGATGATGGAACATTCTAGATCTTTTAGTCTCAATATATATATATATTTATTCTATTTATATTTAGATAATGTCTTTATCGTATCATCTTTACACGGAATTATACAAAACGTCTAGTAAAATAAACAGCTAAACTAAGTTTTAATTACATATTTTATTTTCAACTATAATTTAAGCCACAGCTAAGTACATGAGATTCTACAGTTCAGGATAAATCTTTAATTTCCTTGAGTTGTCTAAACAACTTGTTAACTTCTCTTTGGTTAACTTTCTTTCCGTGTGGTCTAAGTCCTCCGCTGAACTTTCCTGGAATGTGAAGTAATTCGTGTATCATTACCTTGTCTTTATCGTCATCGCCAAGCACGTAATATCTCTCCCAAATTAACTCTATGGTATAAAGTGTACCTAAATCGAAAGCGTACGAAACAGCCCTTGGGATAGGCCAGATTCTAGCAATAGCTCTGCTCTTTGAGCCAGTGGATCCTATGACTCTGACCTTGTTCAGATCTATATGTTCCATTTTTAATAGCCTAACGATTCTCCTCATTCTTTCCTCTTCTTCCTGGACCTTGAAATACCTAATCAATGAGTCTTCACTTATGTTGCTGTGTTAAAAAATAAAATACTTCGGATCACTCTGATCTCATTATAATATATTCTGAGGGTGTATGAACGATCACGCAGGAGCTCTAGATTCGCAGGGACATGAAAATCCTCTTGAGTCATTCCGTAGGAGGTTCAGGAGATACCTCACCCTCTTCCTTAGGTGAGAGCAATGAGACCTCGAGCTAGGACCTTTAACCTCCCATGGAGAGTTTCCCGTGCTTCATCAAACTTAATCTATGCTACCCTTTGGTACAGAACATTTTTTCCGCCTATGTTGAATGGGGAAACTGCTGTTATAATAAAGAGAAACATCAGCTGACCAGTATCTAAACTTGCAAAAAAAGAAAACACGAGAAGGATCAAACAAAGCTGCACGGATCTACTCTATCTACTTTATCGAAATCTTTGTCTGCAGATATTACAGAGAAGGGGGTTAAGGGGGCGGAAAGCCTCACCAGCGGGGATGGATAGCCCCCTTATAAAAGGTTTAAATATTTCTTTTTTTCAAAAATCTTTTAGTGACGCTAACGATGCTCCTCCCCAGCTCGATTGAGGGCTTAATGGGACTTTGGGAGGAGCAACCATAATCTTCCTTTTCCTTCAAGGGACTAGAGCTCAGCAATGAAAGTCCCCTACCCACTCTGTCCAAATGGGAGTGGTTCTCTGAGCCACTCGACTGCCCACCAAATGAGAGATGTAATCCCGAATCGATGGTGGGAACTATGAACCCTCTGGAGGGGAACCCTCGCCCTTCCAAGGCGGGGAGGAAGTCAGTCTAGCTCTAACCTTTTTAGCTACGTACGCGTGTAGTGCGTCGTAAGGTGATAAGGTAGTTGATAAACTTTCTACCACTTCCTCCTTTTTTGGCTCTACCACCGAATTGGGAGCTACAGGGTAGCATTTAGTTCTTCCTCCATGTGCTCAGGACTCTTGAGGAATTTAGCTAACGAGTTAGCCACTTCTAGGAGGACTACCGTATCTATGTACAAATCTACCTCTCCCTCGAAAACCTTTCTGATAACCCTCTTACAACACTCTCCATTTTTTATCTCCAATTTTAGCATAAAAAATACATTGCTGTCTATGAAATACCTATTTTTCTGTAATTTCGTCTACCTTTTCTGGATCTATCTCTAGTTCTACCTGCTCTCCTATCAGAACTGATAGTGGGTCCTTGATTTTCTTAATTTTTCTCTTTATCAAAATTTCATCGTCGCTGATCGCTCGTACCTCAACTTCTTCGCCTGGCTTCAACCCAAGTTTCCTTCTGACTTCTTCTGGAATGGTTACTTGGAACTTCTCTGTTACCTTAACTATGAGAGAGTGTATACGTATATACGTTGTATATAAACTTGAAATGACGAGAGTATGTCCTCGATATAGAGAAGAATCATGGACAGAATTGTCATGGAATTTCTACATAATTAGAAAGTTACGTAAACTATTATAGGGTAGGAAAAAGTAGGGATATAGATTTATGAAGAAATTATAATAGAAATTGTTTAAAGAAGCTCTGAGAATAAAAACACTTCTAGTGATAATGTAGAATAACATTTAGTGTTAATGATTTACTTTGTATTACTCTACCTTTCGAGTGGGCTCACGACGTTATTTCGTACAACTTATTCTTCTGACTTGACTATTCCATGAACATAAAGGAAACCTTTGTCGACATGGTGATGAACGAAGGTTTCCTATACGTTATACTTAGAAATGAAATTAGGAGGTAACTCCTTATCTATTTACTTTGAAACTGTCGAAGTCAATGACGTTATCTCTAAGTACAGAGTCAGGAGGGAAGATACTCTTGCCAACTTCTTTACTTGTTCAAGAAATCTTTTTTTAAAAGAGATGGAAATTTGTTTATCTGATAAATAAAGTAAGTGAATGAAGCCCTACAGGAATTGTTAAGAACTCGAGGTGTTTTCTATTTCACTCTTTATCCGTAGTAAGCATAAGCATTCAACGAGTTGCCATCGCTTAGACCTAGAATGACATTGTAGTGTTCTCCTTCCTCGGGCGTGAAACCCGAAGGTAGAGTTACGCTCAAGTTATTTACCCCTTCGTTTATCTCAACGTTAGTGCTCTCAATGTAACCGTTCACTGAGATGGAGTCTACTGTTACCTTCCCCGTGGAGCTTACTTCTCCTGTTAAATAGTAGACTCCTCCTTTATATACTATGAGAAGTTGCCCGTTCTGTTTCACGGTAGGACTTGGGCCGTATGTAAGGTTTCCAAACGTAAATCCAACTACAACAAGAGAAATTACGATTGATGCAGTTATAAGTACAAACGACGTTAACGCTCCAGATATCGCTTTTCTCTTCCCAGAGGCCATATGCAAATCTCAGTTATTGTCTATATAAATCTTTCTTTCTACTACATAGTTAGAAGGCTTTTTCAGTATTTATATAAAAATTTATAAATAATTATATTGGAATTATTCATGGGTGTGGCTTGCAAAGCTTTACTAATTTATTTACATTAATATGATAAATATTACTTTTAAGTAGCTTATAAAAGGGATAGTGTATTATTTCTTCGTGAGAATTAACAACTGAAATAGTCATTTGTAAAGTTCTAAAGTGGCTAGATCTTGCATGGCCACAATCATTTCCGTTAATAATATTATATATATAATTAATTAATATTTCCATGAAGTTATGAGTTTAGACTGCGTATGAACACTAACTGGCCTAGAATAAGGTTCACAAGAATTCGAATATACTTTATGGATACTATATTATTTTAATTAGAAAAATACAAAAAAGAGTCAGGGCGAGTTGATAATTATGTTAAGCAAAGACAACTATTCCAGGGCAAAATGGTTATCGAGATCACTGATGTTATACAAACTTACTATAAAGTAACGGCTACCTATGTTAAAATGATTTTTTCACCGTTCCTTTTGTACATCTTAGAGTTTATACGTCATCTTCTCGGTGAAAGGTAGGGAGATAAGACGTTCAATGATTGGTAAAATCGAATTATGAGAAGTTAAGTTAGATTATCCTTAATTTTTAAGGATAATAAGGCAATCTTTTCTCATGAATTATAGTAGACCTACCTGTATCTTATTAATGATAAATTATTTAGTTTCAATAGGCTAGTAACATAAACGAGAAGCCTTAATATGATAAAAGTGCTTCATCTTCTCAGCCAAGTAGAAAATTGATATTTGTATTTATATATAACAATACTATTATTTTTTCTTGATTATCTTATTTGTTTGAAATAAATTAAAGTATATCACACGCCTAACTAGTGAGAAAAGCTTAAATAGAACAAATGGCACAAGGAAATTTAGAGAACATGAAAAGTCTCATAAAACAAAACAGGAAAAATAAGAGTGGTTTATCAGGAGCAGTAACAGCTTTAATTTTGGTAATTGCCTCAGTGCTTATAGCGCTGATAGTTGTTGCGTTTGCGTTTGGATTCTTAGGATTTACGAATACTGCGACAGTTACTCAGGTAGGTCCTGCATACATAGAGCCTGTTAGCAGTGGTACTGGTTCTAGCAGTAGTACTAGTTATGAGCTAGTGGTTACTCTTTCAGCTTCTGCACCTGTGACTATAACGGAGATAAGTGGCACAGGTATATCTGGGAATTATGGTGTAACCACTGCTTTAAGTGCAGGTACAAATCCTGTGACTATATACTTACCATCAACTTTTAATGCTGCAAATAGCGCATACACTTTTACTCTCACGTTAAGCAACGGGAATACGGCTGTAGTTAATGCAGTATTACAATAAATTAAGCTAAGCATAATAAATAAGTTATATTAATTTATAGCTAAGAAGGAATTTTTTTAATATCTTTTTACTTTATTTTGAGGTGTTTGATGTTGTCTAAATCAGTATTTTTAGCTATATTTCTAGTATGTATTGTTTTAATTTCCGATTTACAGGTAATAATATCAGAGACTCCCCTGCAGCAAGGTGACTTCCTTATCTATAAGAAATACTCTTACATTTACGTTTCTGCTAATATAACAAAAGAATCTGATCTCGAAATTTATTTTATAAATGATTCCTTCCCTAACGAAACTCTCTTAGTGACGTTTATAGATATTAATAATCAAAATAATATCGGCTCGATTCATTCCGACTTACAAAACTCTACTCTTCCTCTAGGTATACCTTATATCTCTCCCTTTTTGTTAGGTAAGAACATTTCTTATGCCGATGGTTCATCCTTAATTTTCGTTAAAGAAGTAGATAACCTATATATGTACTGCTCTTTTTCATCTGTTCAATTATTTGCGGTTAAAGGGGTATACTATTTCATGTCAAATGGAGTAGCAAAGAACATTAGTTTTTATCAAAAAGATAATAATACTTGTATATCAAAAACTTTTATTATACTGTTAGAATCTAATATAATTAATCGAAGCTTAACATTGCCCCATTACCATTTCACTATAGGTCATACAGTAAGTATAGGCTTGAATACTAGCTTGAATACTACTCTCACAATCTATGATCGGATAGAAGAGTCAATTATAGGAGTTGGAATCATATCGTTGATAATTGTGTTTATTTTTAGGAAAAAATAAGACTAAAAATGTATTAATTTTATTATATATCGGATATAATCCTATTAACTAATCTATTTTCAGATATGTAAAACTAGCCTTCTACCAGATTATGAAATCCTTAACCTAATTTATAATGCCCATTAGCAGGATATTTATATCAACTACCTTGCTCCTGTATACAAGACTTCTTGTTTCATTCTCCTTCCTCGGCTTTTCTATGAGTTGAAGGCTAAAGCCAGAACATTTAGGTGGAAATCCACGTCAAGGGAGTTATAGATCTTTACATGGAGTAGAGATATACTACATAGAGACTCGCTTTAACAAATACATCTAGATGATACTTGCTCTTCAGTAACTCTCATCTATGTGGAGTCTCTGCAAACTTATCTTGAAATGAGGTGTAGTCTACCTAGGATGTGGTCTTCCGCCCTATTAACTCCCATTAAATAGCTCGTATTCTCTACGTTATCATCATTAGTCATTAATTGCTCCTGTTTCTCTCGATTTGCTGCATATATTTTTATGTTTTTTGTATTTCTCATAGCATTTTTGAAGCTTCACCGTATATAGGGTCCAAGAAGGAGTAGTCACTCATAAGGCTCATTTTCTCCAAGTTTCTCAGCGCTCTGTCAAGCACACTCGTGGACACGGTGGACTTCTCCATTTCTTCCACGCACTCCTTTACACTTTTCCAACCCTTCCTTCCTTTCCCTATACATTTCAATACCTCCTTTTCCCTCTTTGTAAGCCCCTTCATCTCGTTTAGAGCTAACCTCAAAGCCAGATCCTTTACCTCGTCTATTGATTTTCCTTGGACATATCTTAACCCGGCGAATATTAGCCAGCCTGGTATACCATCAAAGGCTTCCACCAATTCCTCCACTCCTTCCTCCTTAGCACCCACCTCACTGAAGCCCTTCCTTAACATCTCCCCGCTCTTCTCCCTTGTGAACCTGGAAAGTTCAATCTCCACGTAATGTCTCCCAAAGAGAGGCGATCCCTCATCGTCTACCCCTAGGAAGTCCCTGAGCAGCCCTACCTCGGATCCAGTGAGCAGGAACGTGATGTTCCTGTCGTAGTCGTAAGCGTGGGCTATAGCATCCTTTACCTCTGAGGAGAGCGGACCTCTCAGCTTCTGAGCCTCGTCAATAGCTACGACTACCTTCCTCTCGTTCAAGTGGTCGAAGAGGTCAGCTAGACTAACGTATCTTTCCCCTCCCCACTTCAACTCCACGTAGTTGCCTACCACACTTATTCCTCTCACTTTAGCTAAGACATCCCTCAATTTCTCTGCTTTAGAGAGAGCGTCAGACAGGATGGAATACAAATCCTTTCTGCCGTAGTTTTCCTTCAGCTTCCTGCAGTCCATCACCACTGAGACGCCTCCCCACTCGTTCAAAGTAACTTGTAACACTGAGGTTTTTCCAATTCTTCTTATTCCAGTGAGTAAGATCAAGGGTTTACCTTCCCTGATTGTGTTGAGCAGTAACTCAAGTTCTTTCTCTCTATCAAATAAGTCCTCCCTTCTATTCTTTGGTCTCTCATCAAGGATCAACTTCTCCCCCAGAAGTATACTTCTCCCCCAGAAGTTAAAAGGATTTCATGACGTGATAAGCGTTCACTGGTAATTGTTATCCAGAAATGTTTTAACTTTTTGAGTTAAGGAGGCGAAACTCCCCTTCCGTGAAGGAGGAAATGGATAGGTAACCCTCAGTAAGTAGTTAGAACTTCCCATGGATTTCCTATCTTCGCTATTACAGAGAAGGGGGGTTAAGGGGGCGGAAAGCCTCACCAGATGGATAGCCCCCTTATAAAAGGTTTAAATATTTCTTTTTTTCAAAAATCTTTTAGTGACGCTAACGATGCTCCTCCCCAGCTCGATTGAGGGCTTAATGGGACTGTGGGAGGAGCAACCATCATCTTCCTTTTCCTTCAAGGGACTAGAGCTCAGCAATGAAAGTCCCCTACCCACTCTGTCCAAATGGGAGTGGTTCTCTGAGCCACTCGACTGCCCACCAAATGAGAGATGTAATCCCGAATCGATGGTGGGAACTATGAACCCTCTGGAGGGGAACCCTCGCCCTTCCAAGGCGGGGAGGAAGTCAGTTATGCTTTATCTACCACAAGTATTTTACGCCTCCAATTGCCTAGTTCTAGAGTTGTGAAAAATTCTTTATATGTCAGGTTGAGAAAAAGAGTAAGAAATGAACAAGAAGGCAATTCCGCTGCTTATCGCAGTCCTTCTGATATCGACGCAAATAGTTTCCGCCACTGTTAACCCTTACATAGACACTCAGGAATACCCGTTTCACAGTTACGCAGTGGGAATAGCCTCTTATGGCGTATATCAAAAGGGAGATAAACTAATCCCTTATTACATTACTACCAGTTCAGTTCTAGGTTACGTTTCTCTCCATCAAGTGCAAGCTAACTCTCCTTTCTCGGTGCAGATGAACGTTATGTTGATAGTTAACGATCAGACGTTCTGGCTTCAGAACGTTGTTGTAATAGATCCGGTTGGGCATTACTTTTACTTATCATCCAGCGTCCTTAACTTGACTTGTACAAATAGTCCTCTCACCAATATTCAAGGTGAAGGTAGTTTCGTAAAGGGAAACGACGGTCAATGTTACTACGTTAATTACGTAGGAGATTATAGGTATTCCTTACCGCTATCATTTTACCTCGTAATAAACGTTACTCACACCTCGAATCACGTGAGGATACTTTTCGGATTCAAGGGCATAAATGGTACTTGTATTCAAGGGAAGACGATTTTCTTTCAGGACGACGTCATCTACATACCACATGTGTATAGAGCTTCCCTTTACGTGTCTGGCTACAATTATCTAAGCGACAGCTCCCCCTACCAAGGTTTCTCCTTTTATGACGCCGAGCTTGTCTTCGGAGGAGAAGGTAACGGAAAGGTGATCAACTTCGATAAGTTACAAGCTTACTTGTCCCTTTATTACGATCGCGGTGGCTACGTACCTTTTCCCTCATATTTTGACTTTGGGTCAGACACTGCTGAGGGGACTACCAACTTGGTAACGCATAAGGTAGGAGACCTATTTCTGGTCACCACAGGAAGGCAGGCTTACTACTACTTGGGAGAAGTCCATGACGCCCCCATTCATTTAACCGGGTCGGAGATTGTGATAAGTGAACGTTCTCCGCTGGAGATGGTGTTTCTGTCCTTGGTCCTCTTCCTCATTGTGGTAGGAGCATTCTTCAGGAAGATAATTTCCATGCTTTAACGTGGTTTAAGGTGGCGAAAGTTCCCTTAACCCACGAAAAGATAGAAGAAGCACTTACTTATATCCCACGAGAATTCCGCTTTTTCCCTCATTTTTTCTAACTTTTTTTTAAAAAAACCTTTTCTTTTATCCTCCTTACTCAAAGATTTTCTTCACTAAACTTCATGTTAATGCATATTTTTTCTATAATGAAAACCTATAGATTCCTTTAAATTTGAGAGAGGTAAATATCTTTCGAGTGTTTTTGAATTGGATCACCTTGTGGAACAAGGTGTTAGTTCCCGCCTTGGAGTCATTAATGGCCCCATATTCGATTTTCAGGAAGGTATTCCCTCAGGTTGTTCTCCTTGGTGTAGCAGTTTACGTGAACGCGTTCGTTTTCATGACATTTCAACACCTAGACCTTCTTTCAGCAATTTATGCTGGAGTGAACGTAGTTACAACTGTTGGTCTTTACGCTCCGCCACTATCTCAAATGCCCTCTACGGAGAAAGTAATTCTCATCCTTACTATCATATTTGCGGTTGGTTTATACACAAGCATAATTCAATCTTTAGTATCAACAGTGGTGAGGAGGGACTCTTGGGCAGACGCAAGGGCTAGGTGGAGGGGATCTCACATGAGGCAGCATACTGTAGTTATAGGTGAGGGGGAGGCAGTTAAGGGCGCAGTCAGGAGGCTGGAGAGGTACGGTGTAGATTACGTCGTACTTACCCGTGAGAAGGGAGATCTACACGGAGATAAGGTCATAGTAGGTGATCCCAAGGACGAGAAGAACCTGATATCTGCGGGAATAATGGAGGCTAAGAATGCCATAATAAGCATGGAGAATGACATGGATTCTCTTCTCGTTACATTGAAGGTTCAGAAGCTCAATCCTCCACTCCAGGTTACTTGCATAGTGAGGAACAGTTCAATGATTGACGAGTTTAAGACAGCTGGAGCGGACATGGTAATACCAGCTGAAGACATTTTAGGAAGGATAACGGCTTCAGCTGCTCTTTCTAATAACGTTTCAGGACTAATTTTCTCAGGTAGAGTAAGGGATGATATAATGATAGGCTTCTTCTCAGTGAACAAGGAAACCAAGGTAGGTGATCTACCGCAGGGTATAGTTCCGCTCGCAATAGTTAGGGATGGAGGATCTTTAGACCCTTACTTTGCAAAGGATACCGTAGTAAAGCCTGGGGAGAACTTGGTTGTTATAGGTAATCCGTCCCTTTTCAAGAAGGTCAAAGATTTACTAGGTTAAATGAGGAAGGATTTACGCTTAATATATGCAGTGGAAAGAATCATGGGACTATAAAGATGAAAAACGGGTCATAAGGCTCTCACTAGGCTTCAATTGAACAGAGGTCAGTTCTAGATTGCCCGTCCTTTTTTACATGTATTCCAAGATAACCATGAAGGAAGAGTTTTTTCCTAACATCTCCTTCCTCATGTAAAAAAGCTTGCAACTGAAAACCTTCCTAAGGGAAGAGGAAGCCAAGTTTATATGAACGAGAAACCGTTTTTACTGTGTTATTTTAATTACCTCTACCGATGGCGTCTATCTCTGCTAGGAGTGCACATAAATACGTTATGAGCCAATTGGAGAGGATGGAGAGTGGATATGAAATAGAATTACTTAGCTTCAAGAAGGATAGGTCGGTTGTCGTAATGAAGGTAGAAGATGGTAAATTCAGAATAAGGGAAGAAGGTTACCTAAACGGTGAAAAAGATCTTGACAAAGAGACTCTCTCAAAGGAGCTAAAGAAGGCACTTGAAAGGGAATTTCCTCGGAGTAACACTCTTTTCGTTTCATTGAGGAAATCATGAACAAGGATTTTTCCCAGGCAAAGGAAGAAAAAAGTGACGTCGTCTTATATACAATATATACACATACATACTCATATTATAAAAAATGAAATGGTATAGAACATACATTCATAATCAGTTTCTACGTGAAATTGATCTGACTTCCTCGCTGCCATTAAGGCGAAGCCTTCAATCTTTTGTAAAGAGTAAAGGAAAATAATTATGTAAACGCAAGAAACAGAGAGCGCACATTCAATTTAGTATTATCTACTTTATCCTTCATGTGACACCCATTTTAGGACCGTTACTAGATTTTCTGCTTAATCTACTTGTTAAAGATAATATTAACTTTTAACTCTCTTCTAGCGCTGAGATATCATTTTGATAAATCCTAGAAAATCATAATCTTAAATCTTTTATTATTATAATATATATAGACTTTTTAATTAAAAATCATGAATTTTAGAGAGTAGAAAAAGTAAATAAAAAAGAAGGGCATGAGCGACGTACGCATCAAAGATGGCGTTTAGTAGTTTCAACTCTCTCACTAATAATAAACTACTGCATACCTATTACGTAAGGCTTGCCTGGACCCCGATCTGGTCATAAATAGGGAGATCAACCCAAGGATTATAGATATCGGAAAGAACAACGGTATGAGAACCCCTCCTACAGCCATTATTATCCCGCCGTTGGATAACCCGTTTATCCTGAAGGAAGACCCAATGTCGTGAATTCCTATGCCAACCAGGAGGATTGAAATTCCCATAAATATCTCTATTACTATTTCAACTCCTCCTATCAAAGCCTCGCTCTGATAAAGGGAAATCAAATCAGCAGGCGAAGGGAGTGCGAACACTTGAAGTACAGGATAAGCTACAAGAGGAAGCACAAAGACAACTAGAGACGAAGCAAGAGTCATGTAAGCTCCAATAGTTGCCTTGTAAACTCCCCTAACTCCAGAGAAGTTAACTAGGGCTCTCTTCAGTTCAATCAAAGAGAAAATCGAGAGGGCAGCTGAAGCCAAAGCACCTATACCAGTTACTGCGTTAAAAACGGATAAACCGGAGATAGAAACCAAGAGGAAAGGTACCAAAACCAGGAGGGCTAAGATCATGCCAATGATTGCTAGACTCGAAAACCTCAAGAGCTGTTTAAACCCCTTAACTTCCTTCTCACCGAAGGAGAAGGTTGTGAAGCTTCTCACGAAATAGAGCGGCGCATTACAGAACTTGCAGTTGGTGTTATAGTCTTCGTTGATTCCGCCGCATACCGGACACCTTTTCATGGTAAGGAATTAGAAAGGAAGGGAAAAAAGTGTTTTGCATTTATAGTTTTTCAAGCATATAAGACGTTTTTAGTGGTGTGTTTTAATAAAGAAGTTAAAAATATAAAAAAATTATTTTATTTTTATATTAGTAAAAAGATAATTATTGTTATATTTATAGCAGGAAATTTAAACCTTTAGCAAATTCTATACATAGATTCTAGCATTATCTAGGTCTCCCCCTTATTATGAAAAATGACATCATTGAGAGCACAATTGCCGCAGCAACAATCAGGACTAATCCAACGTTCAGCGGATTAGACAGAGGAGAAGTTGAAATTGTTTGAGACGAAGTTTCAATAGCATGAGAGATCACGGGTTTAGCGTAAAAGTTAAGTGTCGTATTGTCAATTAGCGGAACCTCTACCATCTTTGGAGCGAAAGAGTAGTTCTTTCCGGTTAGCGAGACTATGTAAGTTCCTGCAGGTAATATTGTAGTAAGATTTCTCTTAAAGGTCTCAGTTGATCCGTTAACATTTAACTGTACGTAATCATTGTCACCATAAACGTTAATCTTAAGGTAGAAAAATGGTTTGGTGTAGTTTACATTTATAGAGTAATTGTGATTTAGAAAAACTAATATAGACGAGACATTGGGTTTCTCTATATAAGAAGGTAGAAAAGTTATGTTATAATAACCTTGTGCTAGACAGAAGTCCATTTGGTTCTGTGAACTTTCATATTTTGTTCCATTAAGGAGTACGCTAAACCCCTGGTTTTTCTGTAGAAAATCTGAAGCCTCTATTTTTAAATTGTATAAAGGCGGAAGATTTAGGTTATACCTAATTACACCTTCAGATGTGGCAGCGTAAATTGAGCCGTTGTAAGTTATCATGGAGTAAACTGGAACGTATGATGAATAGAATACCTGCGAGTTGCGTAGATCTATTGCGTTTAGACCCTCGTCTGATGCAACGTAAAGTACTCCATTTAAACATTGAATAAAATCTGGTTCTACGGTTGTACTTATGAAAGATATATTGTAATTAGCAATTTCAGGGAAGAGATTATCATTTATCAAGTTCAATTTCAAGACGCTCAAATTATGGAACACGAATATACCCTGAGGAGAGTAAGATCCAGATATGAAGTAACTCTTAGTGAAACCCATTCCAGAAAGAGCGTCTTGGCAGTTAACAGTGGTGTGATTAGTCCCGTTATAGAAGAGTAATGTGTAACCTGTGACTGAGTCTACTATTGCTGCAGTGTTTGTGAAGGTCATATAGCCAAAGCTTTCATAAACGAAATACTTGTGAAGTATCGAGGTTCCGTTTAACTCGTATACGTAACAATTTTCAGTAGTAACATATGTAAGGTTATTATAACTATCGTAGAATATCATGAAAGTTTTATTTATATTTACGTAGTTTATTGAACCATTATAATATAGAAGTGAACCATTATTTCCTATTTTTATATATAGATCATAATTATTTGAAACAATATAAACTGGATCGTCAACATTTATAAGCGGTTTTAGGCTTCCCTCTCCGTTATATATGTAGATGTAATTTGATTCTGGATAAGATACAACAAGTTGACCGTGATATATCGCTATGGAACTAGGATATCCAGGGGGAGTTGAAGAATATGTTATCAAATTTGGAGTAATAGATAATATAATGAAAATTAATGCAACTACAGTATAAGAAAAAAAGAATAACTTACTTATATGTTTCAATTAGGTTTCACCTAATAGGTTGGAAAAGGCTGGAAGTTATTTATGGAGATGTATTGGAATCCACTCTGTCCTGGGGGTGTCCACATTAATCCAAAGTAAATTGCCGTAATTCCGGAGTTAGTATGTCCTGGACCAGGTCCTGGGGCTGTAGTAGAACTTGAAGCATCTGCCAAGTTAAATGTGAACACAGTGGTAATATTTATATCTTTAACTAGATGATATTCAAATATAGGATAATTTACATCATTAGGTATATTGCTATAAAGTATATTAAGATGGTTATTAACGTAGCTACCCTGAAATACTTTTTGACCGTTCATGTATACAGTGACATATTCATTCGCATATCTTAAGATTTGCCCAACGTTATCTGTGAAATTGACAGAGAAAACATACGTTCCTGGATTCTTTGGTATGAGCATACCTTGTGACTCAAAGGTTATGTTTATGTTCTTGCCTGCTAGCACGCTTGGGTTAAACACAAGTGGTGCTGGTCCAGACCATATAACTATGTCGTTAAATGGAGCGAATGCTGTAGGTATCGCTGCTCCCTGTCCCCAGTAGCCGTTTAGATCGTTAGGATTAGCTAAATTAACTACTTCCACAGCGTCACGACATAGGGTACCGGGATTGCCGGGAACATTAAGGTTAACACACTGTGCCGTGTTTTCAGACCATAGTACAACAATATCTTTAGGAGATGGTAAAGTACCGCTTTGTATACTTTGAACTTGTGTTTGAACTAAAGTAATATTGTATAAGAAGCCAGGACCTAGTGCTCCATTGAAAGAATAAGAGTTTGCTCCTGCATCGTTTATGTCTCCTGACATTCCTGGTATTGTTTTTATCTCGTTGTTAGAAATATTATAGACCGAACCAACATCCATGAAAGGATAGCATAGTATGTCTTTTTCGTTTAAAGTAACGTGGCTAACTAATTGATTATTCAAGTATAGGCTCATTTGCGCATTATTCTGTGAACCCAAGAACTTTCCGATAGCTTCTGTAGAACTTGTTGGGTTTATTGGGTTTGGATCTACTATTGTTATCCATGTACCGTTATATAACTGCACACTAAGTGCGATGTAATAATTAGAAGAAGGTTGTGGATTCGTTGGTTGTGCTGGGTATTGTCCACTAGTCTGTATTTGTATTGAATTTCCTTCCAGTAAAATGATTTTTCCGTTATCACTTGTAGCAATCTGATCTCCTGTAGGTTCAGTTGAGCTATAGTATGCTAGATTTGCTTGTGGTGTAGTAGAACCTCCTGTTGTTTCAATAACTATTGGATTATTGGGGTTCTGTTTACCAGGTGGACCTTGAGTGCCTGAAACAACATTACCTTGTACGCAAGCAGAATCATAATATAAATGGAGGCCTTTAGGTATGTTAGCTTGGCTTACAAGAGTTCCGTTTAAGTATAAACTTATTTGACTATTAGTCTGTGAGGATCCGAAACTTCCAACTGCAAGAGTTAAACCTGATGACTGTTGGCCGTTCTCAGTTGCCACATCGCCTGAGAATCCATTTGGATCTACTATTGTTATCCATGTGCCATTGCTTAATTGTACAGTGAACGCAATGTAAAATTCATTATTCGGATTTTGTTGTGTTGATCCTCCACCAGGTCCTCCATTGTTGTTAATTTCTATTCCATTACCAACTATTATTCCAGCATCTCCGCTCCAAATTAAATACCCTCCCTGCGGTGCATATGTACTATAATACGGCGTATTAGCTTTAGCTACAGTTGGTCCTCCTTGACTAGTGCTTATATTTATGGGACTGTTAAGCCCTTGAGAAGCTATGAACCACTGTACCAATGTCTGATTCTGCAACATTGGATTTCTAGTTTCGGTAGAAATAGTTCCTATGTTATCATTATCGCTCTGATAACCAGTTAAGAACGAGGAAATTGGGAAGTAGCCTGAATTTATCACTTCGCCCTTCCCGATTACTGTGCCGATATTTATGCATGTAGTTAATCCTACAGTGTGTTCTATAGGAATATAGAATGCGTTACCCAAAGTTGTTAGAATTTCTATTTCTCCGCTGTAGTAAGGAGGTGTATAAAGGTATAATGTGGTGTTGGAATTTACACTGAAACTACCAGGGAAAGCCTTGACCCATTCATTTAGAGAAGTGTTGTAGTAAAATATCTCTAATATATCAAAAGGAATGGGTTGATGCATATAGGTGAACTGAATTATGTCTTTTCCGCTTGGACTTTGACAAACAACTATAGAGGGATCTCCTTGTCTAAATTCCTCGACTTGTAGTTGCTTCTCAGAAGAGATTATAGAGGATGAACTTCCGTCCTGAACTTCGTAGTCAGTTGTGGAGCTTTTTTGCAACATAAATGGTAGAACAACTGCTATTATAACAACTAAGATTAACAAAAAAGCGATTAAAACTGCTTGTGCTCTTCTAATTTTATTATTTACTTTATATTTTTTTAGATTAAAATATTTAATGTTCATGTATTAATCACCCTGTGGAATAAGTGTACGTTAACCTGAAATCATAGCCACCTGAATAGTATATAACCCATAAAATAAGGGCTTGATTACTCCCAATTTTTCCCTCAAGTTCAAAGGGTTCGTTCCCAGGAACTTCATAGCCCTTAATATTGTTCACTATTAAGTGACCATTTATGTCATAAACACTGGATATTGCTACTTCTTTAGCATTCTGACCTGCTCCTGTTGAGCTAGGATTAAGGGTGATTCTAAAAGTGGGGGAGGCCCCATCTTGAGGGCTTAGAATCTCTATAGCGGGTAGTTCAGAAGTGGGTACACAGAATGGAACCACAGTAAAGTTTCCTGAGTACCCTGGAGAATAAATGTAACCTAGGAAAGAACTTTGTCCAGTGTCAGACACACCAGGGGGACTTAGCGTAACGAAGACGTCATTAGACATGGATATTGCATACTGTTGGGCATTTGTGAAACTATAAGCTGGTATAAAGTAAGAAGACGCAAAGGAGAATATAACGAGTCCAAGTATAACAGCAACAATTACTAAAATAAATTCTGATACTCCTAAGTCAGCCATTTTACTCTAAGTATTAAAGTGATGGCTGTTCTATAAAAGTTTTTTGTGAATTTAGTAATTAATATTGATGTTTAGCAAGTTAGAAATCACTTTTAATATAATTAGATATAAAAAACCATTTATTATTATCATCATCATAATTCTTTTTATATATCTTAGTCAATATTGTCGTTGAAAAGAAAGATTATGTGCATAAATTTTTTAAGAATAATCTCTAGGGAAGTTTATATAGAAGTTATAGTAAATTTAATATAGTGCATAGGAGTTGAACGGTGTAATAACAACTTTCATTCTTTTAATAGTTACAGTATCAATAGGCGCCATAATATTTTCATTTGCTTCGTCGCAGGGTTCTTCCTTTTATGTAAATACTCAAGGCCTCCAAAATGCAGAGGAATATTCATCTCTGTTTCAAATATCGTCATCGGAGCCAGTAGTAAAGTTCATAACTTCTAGTTCGTCTACTTCTAATTTAAACGTCAGTCTAAATTACGTGATGACGCTTAATATACCTAACTACACTGGGAATTTAATATTATTACCATTTATTTCTTCTTATCAAAACGGAAGTCTAGGATTCTATGACCCAAGTCATGTAAAATATATTACTAATCCTGATTATGTTGGTTACTTCGCGGTATCTTTGGTACCTGGTTCGTCCAGTCAACCTTTACCCATAAATCCAGAAAGTTTCAATCATCTAGTTGTGTTGTCAAGCAATAGGAACTATCAAGTAAGTGGAGAAGTTTATGTTGTCCCTAATGGCGCAAGTATAAATATAACTACCGTAGCAAATTCCACTACCATTCCTGTAATATGGGTAATGGTAGACATAGGAGGGCAGTATTATAGAATATCTTATCCTGAACTGTATAATCCAGAATCGGGACTATTATTTTCAGGTACAGCATCAGGATCAAATTCTCCAACATCAGGTTCTTCACAATCTTCTTCAAATCCGCCAGTATACAGTACAGAAATATATACAGAAGAAGGAAAAGTCACTCTTCCAGTAAATTATATATCATATTGTGAGTATCTGAAGCAGCTAATACCAAACTATTCTCAGATTTATTATCTGAATGGAACTCAAAAAGCCACTTTTATTGGTAATACTATCTTAAATGCGTCATCATCAAACGTAGCCTTTGTGTCAGGTAGCAAATCTGCTACTAAAGTTACTTTTAACGGAAATGCTGAGGTGATAGCCAAATACATGGGTGTCTCAAAATCCATTACCTTAATATCAAATGTAAAGTTACCTCCTATAGTTTGTACTGGCCTTCCTCCTTATATTCCATTGTCTGTAATTGAAAGCCCAATACAAGATCTACTTAAGGGTCAAAGTTGGATAATAGACAATGACCCTAAAGTATATTTCAATTCGAATCAAAATAATAATGGAATAATTGCTCCTACTGTTTTCGAAGGTAGCGTAACCTTTAACGCAAATTCCAACGTAAATTTTAACGCACCAGTAGTTTTCGAAGGTAGCGTAACCTTTAACGCAAATTCCAACGTAAATTTTAACGCACCAGTAGTTTTCGAAGGTAGCGTAACCTTTGAAGGAAGTTCCAACATAGTTTCTAGTCAGGGTATGATTTTTAATGGTACACAATCGATTGTAACCTTTAATGGCAATACTCATAACACATTAGGCGGTCCAGTTATTTTTAACACATCCCAGTTAATATTCAATGGCGGTTCCAATGTTACAGTTCAAGGACCAGTAGGCGTAGCAAGTTCGTCTATAAAATTCTATGGAAATTCCAATCTAACGTCATACCAATACTCGATATTTTATAATGCGCCTATTTTCAATGGCAATGCCTATATTGGCACAATAAATAAAGTTCCTCCAGTCAATATAAATATTAAAGTTCCTCAGTCGCTCTTTTACACGGAAGATGGAAGCCTAGACTCAGTACAAGCTTGGTTCCAGCCCATACCTAATTATAACGGCATGACTGTTCTTAATTACACTTTGTCTAACTCTTCCTCGTTCTCATATCTTACGGTCGCTCTTTATCCAAGTGGACTTTCATCTTCACAATTGAATTTGCAAGTTAGCTTGACTAACGCCTCTGGCACTTACATACTTTCTACGTTTAATGGTATTCAAGCTTACTCATGGTATTTTGTTAACATTACCTTAGTCTATCCGGCAAAGGTGGAAATGCAGTTATATAATCAACAATCTGAAGTGATGTTAAATATCCAAAAATATACGGCTCTACCAACCAATTCCTTAGTATCGGCTTGTATAGGAAATGAGAGCTTTACTCAGCTATTTTTATTGAGCTCCGAACTTAGCAATAATCAAAACCCAACCTTTATACTAAACAACGGATATCTAACTGATAACAGTAAGCAGCTCTCTTCCGTAGATTGGGGAAATTCCATTGTACTCTATTATTATCTCGTTTCTAGCTATCAATTATCATCTTCAGCTACTCAGATACCTCCGTCCTTTGCAAATCCGTCATCTTACTATTCCTACTATTTAAAGGTATATCAGACGATGGTTGGGTATCAGACATGAAGGGTCTATCTGAGTTAATTGGAGTTCTAATAGTATTCATAATAGCTATAGTAGTTTTAATACCAGTTATATTGTATTCTACTTCTCTTTACTATTCTAGTTATACCTCACCAATAAACGCACAAGAACAAGTGAATGGTAAGTTCGTTAATATAACCTATATAGAGAAACAACAGGATGGCTATCTTTATGTTAAGGTACCAGCTGGTGTATCCTTTCCGTCAATCCTTCACTTCTATAATTATAGTAAAGGTCAGTGGGTGCAAATTTCAACTATTTCCACATCTTCTCCTTATAATTTAGGTAATTCTCCTAGAATTGAAGTAGAAATTGAATATTATGGACAGATTTATTATGTTTATGCTGAGTATAATACTTCTGCTTTGGTGGGATAATGAACTCTAAGGGATTATCAACAAGCATAGCTGCAATATTCCTAATTGTAATTATAGTGGCGATTTTGATTCCATTAGGGGTCTCTCTTTTTAATAATAGTTCATTGCAATCCACTACCGATTACATTGATCAAAATTACGCCTACTATAGGAATCTCGATAATCAATACTTAAGCCAAGGTATAGTTGACATAGAATATTGCGTATATCCACAATCTGGTCAAAATCAAAGGCAGTTGTCCTTTACTGAGAATGCTTCTATAGTTTCAGCTCCTCTAAATAGTTTGGAGATAACTGGGATCTATTGCTTGGATAACGGGCAATGGAATGAAGTGCAATTGCAAAATGGAATGAGTTATCCTGTTGAAGTTTCCCTTTCATACGTTCCTTATACATTAAATCTTCCCCCAACAACACAATCACCTGGAGATTTGCTTATAGTTCTGAACAATGGATTAATGGTGTTTCTAGCACCTAACTCTACAAATTACTAAGAAAATTTTCCAAAGGGAATAAAATTTAATAGTATATTTCTTTCTTTTACTTATAAAGATAAGAAATTGAAAAACTCTTATGTTTATGCTTATTGCAATATTTAAGCTTTTAAGAAAGAATCTATAGATCTAATACTATTTTTTAATCTGTCATGTATAAACTTTTTATTATCTTGCCTAGTATATTTTTCTCGTCTAGAACCTTAATCTTAGGATACATACCTTTCAACAATGAGAGTAACTCGGTCATTTTCACTTCAATTGGATTAATGTGATCTCCATAATGTCCTTTTTTCTTTATACTGAAAGGAAACACTTGGGCAAATAACAATATGCCATTCAATTTGGCCACTGGATCTATTTCTGCGCTTTCAACAAACTCTTCATCCACTACGGCAATATAGACGGTAGTCTCTTCCTTAATGTTCATTTCCATCCTTAGTTGTTCGCTCATACATATCTCTCACAAACAGACATTTATAAAAATTTCTATTAACTAAGAAAAACATAGTTATGCTAAAGAAATTATCTAAAAGTGAAATGTTAGTGTTACTAGGTTGGTAGCACTGGCTTTCATGGAGAGTAAGAAATGAAATGTCGTTATAAAGATATTGGAAAGAATTTCGACCGCATCGCTTGGTTAGTAAAAGTATAGCAAAGCCAACAAATAGACCATAAAATTTAAATAGTAACTAATTCCAGCTATACCTTTTAGATTAAAGCAAACTTTCAATTAAGCGCGAAAAAAGTAAATCCTTTTTTAGGTATCTATACAATTAACAATTAAACTCCGTTATTACCCTTTTAAGCCTATCTACCGGCGAAGTCTTAAATCTAGAGATCAGATATCAATTAGATTCCGCTTTCAGTTTCAAGCAAGCTTCCTCAATTCCTCCATTAGAAACTCGTCTACCTCAAGTAGGTTTGATTTTATGGCTTCCTTCATAATTTTCTCTCCGTGTTTTCCAGGCATTTCGCCTTCAATGTGAGGTAGCTTCACTTGGTGATAATATTTCACTTCGATTAGTACTTCTCCCTTGTTTGGAGGCTTGGAAGTATTCAGAACGCCTACAACGTTCTCAGCTATTTCTGAACCCGAGATGGAAGACGTGAGCATATCCAAGAAAAGGGAAAGGTAGAATCCCTTCCTTCCTCCCAGGGGGAGAATCCCTCCCATAAGTGCCCTTTCTGGCTGATCTGTTTCCTTACCTTCCTCGTCTACAGCCCAGCCTAAAGGTATCTTCTCGCCCTTCCTTTTAGCCTCCACTATCTTTCCTCTAGATGTAGAGGCTAAGGACATGTCCAACACAAGGTCGGGAGGAATCCCTATGCTGATAGGCGAAGTCGAGAGCACTTTCTTTGTGGTTCCAGGCATCACAACAGAAGGCTCAGCATTACCGAACATTATGGACATTACTCCTATGGAGGCGAGCCTAGAGGTATAATATCCAAGGTAGCCTATGTGGGAAGCATTCCTAACTGAAATTAAGAACACGTCTGAATTTGTCACCCTTTTAATTAAGAGGTCCCACAGAACTATTCCTATGGATCTGTTCCCATCAATGTAAAGGGACGAGTTGGTCTCCCTTTCAACCGAAAAGGATATCTCCCTCCTAATAGTTCCTACATCTAATCCCTTTAGGAGTGGGATCATTCTCTGGACTCCATGGGAAGAATGTCCCTTAAGTTCGGCCTCAAGGAAGTGGTTCACAATGACGTCGGCTCCTTGAACCCCCCTCCTTTTTAGCGAGTCAAGCATGATCCCTTTTAATTCATCAATTTTTACCTTCGACTTTTTCACCCCTCAGCTTAAGCGGAACATTGCTGGTGACGCTGTCTACCCCAAGCCGGGATACCCTCTCCAATTCCTCCCTCGTATCCACGGTCCAAGTACCTACCTTGAAGTTATATTTGTTTTTCATATCATCATCGAAGAGGAGAGTATGGGACGGATGTAACCAGTTTACACGAAGTTCTTCTGCGATTGAAAGGAACCATTTAATTTTCCCAACGAATATCATACCGGTCTCAGCGCTTGAGATCTCCCTTACCCTCTTCAGAGAATCGAAGTCGAAGGATATTATCTGAACCTTTCCTCCCTCAGTTGCATCCAACACCTTTTCCTCAACTCTAGGGTATACCTTGTAGGAGTGTTTCAACTCTACAAGGAAATAAGGTATCTTGAGAGACATGACTTCTTCCAGCGTAGGTATTCTATATCCGTTTAAGTCAATCCTCTTTAATTCCTCCAAAGTCATTGACGAGATTTTAACGTTTACACCCTTCAACCTGAGAAGGTCATCGTCATGAAACACGATTGGTTTCCCGTCCTTAGTCAGATGGACGTCCAGCTCAACTGGAAGGGAATTTAGTTCGGCTTCCTTAAAGGCCTCCATTGTGTTCTCCAAGTGTTTACAGTGAAGGCCTCTGTGGGCTATTATCATGTCATGTAAGAGAAAGCACTGAGGTTAAAAACTGTAGATGCTAGGGTAAAAAGGTGGTTGTCACATACACGCAATTATCCAGCTGGAAAGGAAGGAATTTTTAGCATCACTAAGTCTTTCTACTTTAAGAATCCTCCAAGGTTAAGGTTCATCTCCTTAAGAAGTGTTATTGCAGCGTTATATCCTGGAACTCCCGTGATTTGTCCTCCAGGGTAAGCACCAGAACCCCCAACGTAAAGTCCCTTTAGTGGAGTTAAGTAACCCATGTTAGTAGGTCTTTCAAAAAGGTAAGGACAACGCATTGGAAGGTGATTGAGGTCTCCTGAGGGAAGGTTGTACTCTTCCTCAGCTTTTCTAGCGTTCATTTCTTCAATGTGAAGTGGCTTTACGTTCAAGTATTGAGAGGTAGCTTCAGGATCTCCCATGACCGTAACTACGTGACCTCCCAAGTCGTCGCATAGGGAAGGTAATGTAACTTCCCCTGTAGGTAGAGTGAAAAGCGTGCACACTTCTTCCCTGACGGGAGAGGGTAAGCTTCCCGTTTTTATCTCAGCGGGAAACAGTGTGTATCTTCTCCACCTTGATATTGGAGGTTCATCAACCTTCATTCCGATCATTTTCTTTAAGAGCACAGGACTACCGGTCATGATTATCCTGTGGGATTCCACATCTCCGTTAGTAGTATTGATTCTCTTTATCTCCTCGCCTTCTATTCCAGTAACGTGGGTTGAGAACTTGAAGTGCACTCCAAGTTCTTCTGCTCTCTTCATCAGGACCTTAGCTACTGTCCCTGTTCCTCCCTTTACTATTTTCCAGTCTAAACTGAAGAAGTAAGCCATTACATATGCGGGTTCTGACCCCATAAAAGGATAAAGGAAATAACTGTGGAACTCCTCATCTAAAAATTCCGAGATTACCCTCTTGGAGGGCTCCATGAACATCTCCAGACCCGTATCCTCAAGTTTCTTCTTGAATTCTTCCTTTGTTGGAGGTCTGGTTGTGAAAAGTAAGCCCTCCTTCTTCATGAAATTCTTTAGTTCTAACATCTTGTCTTCAAGCTCTGGGTATTTCCTCTGTCCTATTCTAATGAATTCCTCGTGCCTTTTCTCTTTGTCTTTGAAAAATCTTATCACATGTGTTTCATCTGTGATGAATGTGCCATTTCTATCCCTTTCCACGGTCGGAAACGATACTCCTAAGTAATCTTGTAGCTCTTTGGGAAAGAGCCCCAATACATAAGATGATCTGGGGTACCTTACGTGATTCCAAGTTGACGTGTCAGCCATTCCTCCTTCCCTATCTCTACTCTCTACGACAAGGACCTTAAGCCCGTTCTTTGCTAAGGTAATTGCAGATACTAATCCGTTATGACCAGCTCCGATGATAACCGCATCATATTTCATAACCTAATTTTTGAGCTCAGGGAAAAATAGATGTGTTTAAAAGGGTGCAAAAACCTGAGTGACGTAGTGATAAGGAATTTAGAAATTAAAGAAGTTTTTTATTAGATTTAGAAATTGTTAAGATTACTTGTAGAACGTAAAGTCCTATGTTGTATAGGTATGTTTATCTATTATAATAATAAATATATTATATACATTTATATATATACATGAATAAATAATATCTTTTCTCCTTTATTTTGTCTTTAGAAAATTAGAGGAAACTAATTAAACTTCTTTCTTCAATTATATGGATAGTTACCTCTGCTCCGCTAGTCTGAGGATTCTTTATACATAGCATATAGGTTCCGGTTTCAGGAGCGTTAAAATCATAATAATATGAGGAGGTAACTTCTACGTTATCAATTATCTTTTGCCCCGTGGGTGATGAGAGTGACAGCGACACTTGCCCTCCAGAGGTCATAACTAGAATCTCAGTACCGCTACCTTGAGTATCGTTAAATATTAACTTATGACTTTCGTAAGGATAAAGATGAACGCTAGCTGGAAACGTCTGGCTTAATGGAATGAAGAAGAGTAATATCACGATTATTACTACGATAGATATTAACGCTGAGAGTAGGACTATCTTTAGCTTTGACATAATCTAAAGCAATGTAACATTAAGTAAAAAAATCGTTCATGGCAAGCCTTATGTTTAGCACCTTACGTAGGAAAGCGTCAATTATTACAAAAGCTTAACGCAAATAGAAAGGTGTTATTTACATTTATGTCAAGATAGATGGTATTAGCTAAAGAAATTTTTCCTTTATATTATTTATCATTTATAAAGTTAAATTTAACTAAAATATAATGAGATAAGTAGCTCATATTTGCTACTTTATTTTTTTAAAAAAAAAGACAAAAAAGCTTTTTCTGTGTTGACTTCGTAGAGATGTTTGCCCTTCTAACGTTGGAAATGAGCAGAGGACCTTTTGGAATTAACCGCTTTGTAATGGAGACTCTAAAGAAACGAGGAAAATGACCGTAAATGTAACATTCTTAATAGTAACAAAATAAAGTCCAGTTCAAGATGTTATATCGTTAGCTTCCTTATATTGGCTCTATATCTGAACTATGTCTATGAGGTCTGACACGTCTTTTACTTTTTCGAAAATGTCTTTTAAGATTGGGAAGGAATCTAGGAATGCATAGAAGATGTCTCTAACTGCGTTATCCTTGGTGATTAGCTGAACTCCGATTTGGTAGGCTAGGGCTTGTACCCTCTCTTCAGCGTCGCTGCACACAAGGAACACTTGGTTAGGCAACTCTCTTGTAACTACAACGGCGTTTAGGACGTCCTTCAACTGATCAACACTACACTCTCTATCTTTAGATGAAGTAAAAACCCATACCCTGGCTTTAGCCTTCCCTGCGTTTCTCTCCCCAACAACGTCAATCCTTACCTTTCCCTGTTCAGGAACTTCAACCTCCTTTGACGTGGTGGAAAATCCCATCTTTGTAAGAAGCGTAACTATGGAATCCTCTAACGAAGCAACTTTAGCCTTCGCTCCGCCAGACATTACTTGAAGGAGTTGTGTGGGCACAACGAAGTGGACAACCCTGTCGCTGTTGGTTGAGTGCTCTAGTGTATATTCGGGCTTTATCACTATTACGGGTAATTCACTTATGATTCTCTCCACTAGGTCGTGGTTAATCTCGTAGTCCTCCTTCATGACCTCGAAAGCAGTAGCTAAGTTACCCCTTTCTTTCCTTGAATTTGAAAGGAACTTCAAAGCTTCAGATCCGACGTTGCCGTGAACTAGTATCTTCATGGCTTCGCTATCGCTCACGTTCATGGCAGCCATTTGAACCACATCTCTTATGTCCTGAATACATACAGAGTGGTCTATTCCTTCACATCTAGATTTCTTGAAACATTCCTTTACCTCGCTCATGAATGTGTCAAAGGATTCCCTCTCAGAGCTTGTCATTTTTCTCCTTATTGAGGACAATAGCATTTCTATCTCATTTATGGATAGGTCAGCACAACCCCACGTTCTATATTCCAAGATGGAGAGAAGAATTAATAAGGTTGATAAACCGGCTTTGTCTCCCATAAATTTGCTGAACTTAGACGTTAAACAGTCCTTAAGATCCTCCATGAGTTTAAAAGTCTACTTTCTTGCCAATAAGGTTTTCATCATTACACACATATTGGTTAATATACAATAAACTCCTTTTTATAAGAAACATGTGAAAAATATGGACGTGGAAGAGAGGAGCGAAGCTCCAGTTCTATTCTTGTCTAAGTGTTGTGATCTCCTAACGTAGCATTTTCTCCTTCTTTTTCTTTTCACTATATTAGCCATGATAATGATAGCAATTTTATTATAAAGAGTAACTGGGAGTATCTTACAGAGAAGGGGGTTAAGGGGGCGGAAAGCCTCGCCTCTCTGAGGCGGGGACGGATAGCCCACTTATATTTAAATAATTCTTCTTCTTAAATTCCATTAATGGCTAGGAGGGGTAGTAAAGCGATCAGAGCTACTATTTCTACGAAGATCGCAGTCTCAGACTCCCTCCTAGCCCTCGTTAATAACTACGTTAAAGCACTCCGTTTTTCGTTGTTTTGGTTAAAGGAAAATGTGAAAAACCCAAATGAGAAGGGAGTGCTTTCGAAAGTTCATGAGGCGTTATACACGAGGTTAAAGGAGGAGTATAATCTACCGTCGAAGGTTGCTCAAGACTGTTATCGTGATACCCTCTCAATATACAAGGGATGGTATAATAATCCTAAAAAGGGACGTTTCCCAAGAGTGTACAAACCCACTGTTTGGCTAACTCCTAAAGCGAGTTATAGCGTGAACTTCGAGAGAATGACTGTTAGGATAACCAGTGTTGGTGAGCTTCCAATTCTGGGTTATCCTAGAAACCTCAAGGACTACATGAGTTGGAAAATGAAGGAGGCTAGGTTGGTGATCAGAGACGATAAGGCTTTCCTTAGGGTCGTTTTTGAGAAAGAGGAAGAGAAGGTTGAGCCAAAGGAAAGTATTGCCGTAGACATTAACATGGCTGAAGTAGTCGTAGGGAAGGACGACAGAAACTACGTTAGGATCCCAACTCGTCTCGAAGAGGTTCACCACTGGAAATCATTAGCTGAAAGACTACAAAGGAAGTACCCTAGAAGGTGGAGGGAAAATAAGGGGATCCTAAACAGGATTCATTCCTTCCACCTAAAGGCTAAGAGGGTCATGGAGGATTTCGCTAGAAAAGTGGGGAAGTGGGTTGTTGAAGTAACAAGAATGATGGGTTCCAACATCATTAAGTTGGAGAACCTCAGGAACCTCCTCAAGAATGTTAACAAACTACCTAAGGAGTTTCACGATAAGCTGTATCTGATGCAGTATCGCCGTTTACAGTATTGGATTTCTTGGCAGGCTAAGAAACACGGAATGCTTGTTGAGTTTGTTAATCCCAGTTATTCATCAGTCTCATGCCCAAAATGCGGTCAAAGGATGGTTGAGGTTTCCCATCGTTGGTTTAAGTGCTCATGTGGTTACGAGAACGATAGGGACGTTATTGCAATCATGAATTTAAATGGGAGGGGTTCTCTGAGCCTCTCGACTGCCCCTCAAATGAGAGATGTAAGAGCGAATCGATGAGGGGAACCCTCGCCCTTTAGGGCGGGGAGGAAGTCAGATATAAGTTAGTCTAAACGTGTAAGGAATTCTAAATATATATCTTCTATTTTCTTTCCTCTCTTTCCCTCTTCTTTTTGTAGGTGTATATAGATATCTTTGCTTTTTTATAAATAGAATGTATTAACATTTATTTCAAGTTTCATTTGATGCCTCGTTTGCGGAAGTCTTTCCAATCAAGTTGCTCTCCCTCAGGCGTTCCTTCAGTTTCTCTGCAAGTATGTCTACGTCACCGTCTACGATCCTTAGTACCTCTATTGTGCTCATTGTTACGAAGTTAGTACCGTTAACGTTCGCGTTAGTGATTACTAGTTTCCCTAGTACCTTGTAATCTTTTTTATCATGTTCCACAGTATTTACAGTGAGGATACTTTCTACGTCAGCTTTGTCAGGTAGCTCCCCATCCTTAGAAAGTTTTACCGTCCCTATGTAAGCACCGTCTTCGGTTAGGAAGAATAATGAAGCCAATACCGACTTACCGTTAGAGTCAACTACCCGCTTTCCTCTGGGGTGAATGTACTTTATGGAAAATTCTTGAGATAAGAGGGAAAGTGCCTCCCTTACTCTCTTTTCCATCTCCCTAGTTTCCTCCTCAGGATTCTTCAAAGCCATTGATTTCTCCACGTAATTCTTCATGCATTCTATTGATTCACCGCATTCCCTTTCAGCTTTTTCCGATTCAGACCTTAGGAACTGTAATATGGAACTTATAGAGGGAAGCTCCTTACCTTTCCAAAGTAAGTTGATCATGGGCAACAATAAGTCTCCTAACTCACCGCAGTAGGTCTCAACTATCTCCTTTACGTCTTCCTCAGTCACCCCGTCATCTAGGGAGATCCTACTTTCCTCTATCCTTCTACGTAAAGCTAAGTCGCTTATCCTACTGAACGAATCCGTTGGAATTGCCATTATGACAGGAACTCCCAAACCCGCGTTTATCACACGGTGAATGACTGGCAAGTGAGTTTCCCTTACCTCGTCTATTAATAATCCTACCTTGTTGATTTCCTTTAAGTCCTTAATTAAAGAAATCATTCCATCGTAGTTCTTAGGATACTGCATGCAGAATAGTCTCATATCAACGTCGTCAACTTTACCGCACATTCTTTCCACATGATCCCAGAACTTGACTCCGAAGAGCTTCTTCCAGAAGGTGTAACCCAATTCCTTCTTTCTTCCCTCCAATCTGATTAGCGAGTCTTTCCTTATTTCGGTCTCGTTAATCTTGGTCCAAAACTCCGATGACAAATCATCCTTATTTGCCATGTCAAGGAAGATCGGTTTTATCCATTCCTTTGAGCTTTCTTCTAACTTCTTTAGAATCGTGGTTTTCCCCATTCCGGGCTGTCCTACGATCGAGGCTACTTGCCCCTCCTTCATGAGGGATAGTCCTCTCTCGTAGTACTTTCTGTAGGTGGGTCCTGCTAGGACTACGTTCTTTACACTCCACGTTGTAACGGTTACTTTTGGTATTTTACATAAGGTCATCTTTTATCACCCTTTCTCCTCTTTATTATTCCGAATAGAACTCCCTTCCTAACGTAGCCGTCGTCTCCGCCAGCAATCATCTCGTAGTTTTCCTCTACATGTTTTCTGAACTTGCTATAGAACTCTTCTTTACCCATTCCAAGTTCTACCCTAATCCTCTCAAGCGATGCATAACCTAATGAATCGCTTATTCTACTATACGCATCATCGAAAGCAGTAGTGTCTACCCGAGCCTTCCAAGACTCTTTTAACGCTTTCACTTCGTTCTTAAGAGTTCTAACTTCCTCCATCAAGGTCTTTAAAACGTCGTTGTCATTGGTTGCTTCAAAGCTCTCAGCTGGAGAAAATGACTTTCCAGACCCTGAAGACTTCTCTATGACCTTGTTTTCCATCTTGAGTTCAGCAATTGCCTTTAGCAACTCCGAGCCATCCTTAACTCCTAGTCTCTTCTTCAGTCTCGAGAAGGACACTGGCTTCCCTTCTTCGTGGTAAGTATCCTTAATCAGTTGAAGAACAGTATCTTTGTCCATCTAGATCGTTTATTCTGCTTCAGTGGTTAGGTTCAAAAGGATTTGCACTTCTCGTGCAAATGTAGCTCCTCTAGAGTAATAAGCCTTATAAAGAAAATTCTCATTCACCTACGTATCAGCTAAGGGTTAGAGTATCTAGATTAAATTAAATATGTTTTTAGCTCATTTAGCCTTATTCTTAATATTTCCATTTATTTTAGATGTCCTTTTCTTTCTTAACTTTCCTGGTTTTCCTCAAGTCTTTCTAAAATTTCTTGAATTCTCTCTACAACTCCCTTCATGTTCTGTTGGGAAGCCTCCTGAAGAAGTTCGTTCAATCTATCCTTAATTTCGCTGCAGTCGTTCTCTTCCTTTAAGCATTCATTCACTCTTTCTGAAATTACGTTTAATTCTCTTCTAATTTCAGTCTCGTTCATGGGTTACTCTTTGAATCGGGTTAAATATTATTGACTTATCTTAACTGGGTCAATGGAGCGGAAGACCCTCACCGTAAGGTGGTGGATGGACAGCCACTCATTTATGTACTTCTTTTTCCCTCAAATATTCTATTTATGATAGTCACTGACTTGATAAGCATCAACGAGACGCCTTGGTTAAAGCGAGAGTCTACGTGTTACGTCTCTGCCCCATCCAATAGTCCCATATGGGACACAGTAGGATCACATTAGTGGTCGGGATTGGAACGACAGTGCCTGCGGAGTTACGCCCTCTGCCTCTGTAAGGCTAGGAAGTAGTAAGCCTTGTCCGTAAGGGAGGGGTAGTTTCCAGTCCATTGAGTTAGTAAGGAAAGTTAAAAACCCTAAAAAGAATAGTTGGTATTGTTGAAGCTAATAGCATCTTCAGATATACATTCTCCGAAATGGACTGGCAAGTTTCTAAATTCTCTAAATAAAGTAAGAGATTTCGACTTGTTAGTATTGGCTGGAGACTTGGCAGACAGAGGTGGCTACAAGCATCTATATCCTATTTTTAATCAAGTAAAAGAGAAAAAGTGTGTAGCAGTCTTCGGAAATGAAGACTTTCAGCAGTATAGAGAGAGTTACAAGAAGGAATATCCTGGAATAACGTGGTTAGACGATTCGTCAATTTTGATGGATTTTGACTCTAGGCGCGTTCTCATAGTGGGAAGTGATGGAGTGTTGCAACGACCTACAAGGTTTCAACAGTTGATGGGAATTGATTCAGCTTACTATAAGAAGAAGTTGGAAAGAATTGAGGAGCTACTCTGTCAAGAAGCTGACGTAAAGATACTTGTAACGCATTACGCTTCCTCTATGGAGACTGTTTTCGGAGAGCGAGAATCAGTTTACCCGTTTTTAGGCTATCCTATTGTTGAAAAGGTAAAATGTCCTCCAGATATTGCAATACATGGACATGCACACTACTCCAAGAGGACGTTTTACTCCAACGGTAGGACAAAAATTTATAATGTAGCTTTTCCAGCAAACGGGAACGTAGTAACAATAGGCATCTGAATTAGTCTTTCCTCTACCATGACTTTTAATTTCGATCTGACTCTATCTGCGGCACAAAGAAAAGGTATTGAAGGTTAATACCTTGAGATCGTTCTTATAACAGGGGAATCAATTACGGGAAATATCATCACGATTAGAAATGATAGGAAATGAGAAGGGAAAAGGTAATAATATAATGTCACATGAAAATAATATTCATGTTGAAATATAAAAGGAAAGGTAGTAAAAGAAATAAAGAAAAAAATGCATATATCTCTGTTAATATGATGGCTTTACACTTTCTGATCCTGAGGAAGCTCGTTATAATCCTTGAATAACAAGTACCATGACTTTGCCTTTGGCATCTTCATTCTCATTGTAGCTTCATCGAAAACGTTTGGCGGTGGGACTATTACGTCCTGACCTGGCTCCCAGTTTGCAGGTAGCACAACCTTAGCCTTGTAGTTAACTATCATTGCCTTTGTTATTCTCAACAGCTCAGATATCTTCCTTCCAGCTTCCAGAGGATAGTAGGCTATAAACCTTATTACGCCGTCTGGACTGACGAGGAAAACTCCCCTTATTGTCTGTCCCGATGCTTCATCGACTATATCTAGCAACCTAGCGAATTTCTTGTCCGGGTCAGCAATTACAGGGAATGGAACCTTGATTCCGTACTTCTCTTGTATGTCCTTCAGCCACTCTATGTGTGAATATACACTATCTACGCTAAGACCTACTAGCTGAACGCCCAAGTTGGCGAAGTCGTTATATGCCTTGGAGAACTCAACGAATTCCGTGGTGCAGACTGGAGTGAAGTCAGCCGGGTGGGCGAATAGGAATAGCCACTTTCCTTTGCCGAATATATCCTTGTAAAAGTCAATTACACCTTGGGTTGTGAGAACTTGAGTTTCAGGGAACTTCTGATACAGTTTCATTTCGTATTCACTACAACTTGCTAGCTACTTTACGATTTAAAGGTTTCTTTAAATTAAGGGATAAAAAGCGTTTTTATTCTTCACTGCGACATTGCTCTATTCTCTTTGTATTCCTGGAATCCAGCCTTTTTCACCGCTTGTTCAACTCTTGTAGTTACCCAATTCATCATGAATTTCCTTATTCCTATCCTCCTGAAGAATCTGTGTAAAGCTGGAACCCTAAGTGCTGCGCCTGCAGCCAACGGATGGCCTCCTCCACCGAACTCCAGAGCGAACCTTCTAATTTCATACGTGGAACTCCTGAACGAGATTGACTTTCCGTTGGCTGAAACGAAGACCACTGCCCCAGTCCTTGACATAATATATTGAGAGGCATAACTTATATCGGGAGGGCCTCTCCACCTAATGGCTATCGCTACCTTTTTCCCGTCTATATCTATAACTTTAAAGTACTTCTCGAGCTTCTTGTAGCCTTTAAGTTCCTCGTCAATCTTGTCTTCCAAGATTTTCTGGAATTCATCGTTCCAGAGCTCTCCCTTGAAGAAAGTCTCAACTAAATGGAGTTTCCACGAGTAGTCAGGGGAATTCTCAACTACTCTCCTTAATTTTTCGCCCATGGGATCGTTGTGAAGCCATATATCAACTGAACAGTCAGCTGAAGCTAATTTTGAGGAGAACTCATCCTGCGGATTCTTTACTTTATGGACTACCCCAGCTCCGCAGGTTGAAGTATCATGATATAAATGAACTCCAGCCTGCGTTACTTTATCCTTCCATTCCTGTTTCCACACATGATGATCGAACCACTCCACCTCAACGCCCTGAGATACTATCCAACTCAATCTTTCCGTTACTTGGTCTATTGTGGATCCGTTAGCTCCAAGATCTGCGAGGACTATTTTCTTTACTCCCCTAAGCTCTAGCTTATTCAAGAAATTATGCAGTCGCGTCGGCTCCGTAAAAAAAGTGTTTTTAGGTAAATAACCGACGGCCCTAGCGTAGACTGCAGCTGAAGCTGTCCCATCAAAGTCGTTATGTACTATCGCATAGTAATCTTCCATTGCTTTCGTATTAATGTTGTAGATTTACCCCTTTATATGTAGTTATTATACCTTTGTAAAGGAATTCCACTTGTCGTAAAGTTGAGTAATAGTCGAACTGATCTAATGCTGATATTCCTTCCTTCGGTACTATTACATTATACCATCTCAGTGCTGCACTTCCTGCAGTGTGAAGTACACATATGTTAGCAACAGTTCCTACGACTACCAAGTTTTTCACGTTCTTAACTCTCAGCACGTAGTCAAGGGATGTGCCGAAGAAGGCGTCGTATCTGTACTTCTTGATTAAGAAATCATCTTTCTCTGGGGTCAGATTTGGATATATTTCAGCACCCCATGTCCCAGCCAAGGCATGCTCTCCCCATATCTTGAACTCAGGATCGTCCTTCATGTGCCAATCTTGAGTATATATAACCAGTGAACCTGCATCCCTGAATTTCTTTATAAGTTCCTGAATTGGCTTAATGGTAGATTCTGCGCTAGGTACGTAAAGCTTTCCCTTTTTGTCCACGAAGTCGTTTTGCATGTCAACAACTAACAACGCGGTTGAGGAAGGAGGTAAATAGACCTCGTCGCTTTCATGAATCTCTGGAACCCTAATTTCCATAATTTTTATTCATGTAAAAGGAATATATAAAAAACGTGGTGGCTTTCTAGGAAGTTTCTTTTCACAAGAGTTAAAATTTCTTTTCTCTATTTTAATAGATAAAAATATATAACTCGTACTTTGGTAAAAGATCTCCTTTCTTTTTCCCGTAAACGTTCTTTACAAAGGTTTGGAGATTTGGTGATGCAAGCCTCACTTTTTCAGGGCGGAGAGGAAATAAAGGGAAACCTCATTCCTTTGAGCTTTCGTTCTCTCCCTTTTTGTATTTCTTAGTTAACCTATCAGTTTCCTTAAGTATCCCTGGATATCCCATTTTGGATACATAAACGCAGTCCTCTAGATCTACTTTGTTTCCAATGCTGTAGTAATATTTCCCCGACTTAACTCCCTCTTTTTTTCCGTTAACTACAACGTAATTTACCCCTCCGTCTTGTAGGATCTCCCCAGTTAACCTTGACTTAGCTATTCCTATAGTAGGTAGATTTAGTAAAACTCCTAGAACTACCGCAATCCCACTTCTCCTTGGATGTGCTGTCCCATGCCCGTCAACCAAGAGGAGGTCACATTGAAATCCCTCCAATGCCTTCAACATGATTGGCGCTTCTCTCATGAATAGATATCCTGAAATATAAGGGAAGTCCACAGCTCCTGAAAATACCTTATGCTGGACTACCTCTTGGAATGATCCTCTGGATGCCACCGCGAATCCGGTTTTGCCGTTGTAAGCCACGTCAACAGCACATACTTCCTTAACGTTTTCTATTTTCAGGTGTTCCTCCTTTATCATTGAAGAGAAAACACTCTGTAAATACCTTAAGAAGAGTAGAGTATGCTCTTCAACCATTCTCTCTTCTCCTCAACCTCCTTTACAAATAACATCTGTTGATAACTCTGAACCGCACCCTCTCTAACTTTCCTTACGTTTGCTATGGATTCCTCCCATGATAGTCCCTCCAAGGTTAGGATTGAGCTAAGGACAGTGCCAGTTCTTCCTATTCCCCACACACAATGTACAAGCAAAGGGGAGTTGTTGCTCTTAATCCATTTCAGGATCTCTACGAACTGTTCCATTGTAGGTGGCATATTGTCTTCAACGGGCACATGGATGAACTCCAGCTTATATTTCCTAAGCATCGAGAAGTAATAATTAACGTCCCCCCAAGCATCCTCAATTTCCCAGTCTTGCGGCAAAACTATTACCCTCCTGACTCCGCTCATTACCCATTCCTGAATTTCACCCTCCATATAAGGTATGCAAGATCCTGCAAGTCGATTTTTCTTCACCCAATACATTCATCATTCACCTCAGGAGATCCGCTGTTCGTCATAACTCAGCTTATTACCCTTGTATTACATAGTTAAATATTATGACGATTGGTAATATAGAAAGGTTATCAACCGGTGTCCCTGGTTTCGACAGACTCTTGGAGGGAGGAATACCACAAGGCTTCATGGTGGCTCTAACGGGAGAGCCAGGTACTGGGAAGACAATATTTTCTTTGCACTTCATCGCTGAAGGATTAAAGAAGGGAGAGCCGTGCGTTTATGTAACCACGGAGGAAAGCAGGGACTCTATAATAAGACAAGCAGGTCAATTCGGATGGGATTTTTCTTCTCTACTGGAGAAAAAGCTGATCATCATTGACGCGTTGATGAAGGAGAAGGAGGATCAATGGTCTCTGGTTAACGTCACACCGGAAGAGGTAGTTCAGAAGATAATCGATGCTAAGAAGGTATTGGGTTACGGGAAAGGAAGGTTGGTTATTGATAGCGTCAGCACTCTTTTCTTGGATAAGCCCGCCATGGCTAGAAAAATTAGCTATTATCTAAAGAGATCTTTAGATAAATGGAAATTTACCACTTACGTTACGTCTCAATACGCCGTCACCACATCTCAAGCTTTCGGCTTTGGTGTAGAACACGTTGCAGATGGAATAATCAGGTTTAGGAGGGTAGTGAAAAACGGCAGACTGAGGAAATTTATCTTAATAGAAAAAATGAGACAGACCGACCACGACAAGCACGTATGGGAAGTGGACGTTGAGAAAGGTAAAGGTTTCGTTATACTAGGGAAGATAGATGAAAAGGCAGAGGACTTTAGACTTATGAAATGATTCTTAACACTTCATAAAACGAAAATAAAATAAAAAACAGAAGTTATATTTTATTAATAGAAGTTTTTAATTAAATTCTCTTTTAGATACCTTTCTCAGCTCTGCTGGTCAGGAATCTAGAGAAAGAAAGTATAGCTACGATTCCAGCTAGGACTAGCAAGGTCGTATTTGAGTCCACGCCGTTAAATACGTCTATTATTATTTCCCTTACTATAAAGGATATTGAAGCATCTATAACGTAGCTTGCCGTTCTTCCCTTACCAGATAAGTAATCCTCAACAGCCAAATAAATTTCAAGAAGCACTATGATCAGGAGAGCATTTTCAATTGCAGTAGTGACTAGAGCTACTGGTCCGCTAATTATCAGCGAGCTTACAGTGAGGAAAATTGTTATTCCTATTTGGGTAATTATACCCACTATAAGTATTGCCCTAACAACTATTCCTATTATTCTAAAAAGAATTTTATCATCAAATTTTAGCTTGGGGAAGCTTACTTTCAATAATTAAACAAGCATATGTGTGGATAAAAATCTGCCTCACATGAGTATTTTTAAATAGAGAATGTAAGACCTCTTTTCAACGTTGAATCCAATTACGAAACTCAAAGAACTGGTCTTTTCCTACTATGCTTTCCTGACATCCCCTTGAATCTTTCCTCCTCCCATACGTCTCCTCTTTCGTGATATCCTCTTTCCTCCCAATATCCATCAATGTATTTGTCTATAAACTCAATCTCCGTGAGCCACTTTGCACTCTTCCACCCGTAAAGGTGAGGTATTATTGGCCTTGCAGGGAATCCGTTCTTTTCAGGTATTGGTTTTCCGTTTATCTTAACTGCTATCATGGACTGGGGATCGTTCCTTACGTCGTCAAGCGGAATTATCGTAGTGTAACCATCCATGCTGTAGAAATTAATCCACTTGGCATTTTCCTTGACTTTAGCCTTCTCTATAATTAAGCTGAACGGTATACCTTCCCATTCCACGTCTAGAACGCTCCATCCCGTTACACAGTGGAAATCAGTTCTTATCTTTTCATGAGGTAATTCATTCATGAGTTGATCATATGTAAATTCTAAAGGTTGCTCAACTAACCCAGTTACTTTCATCCTATACTGCTGAATATCCACATGGGGTATGCCGAACTCAGCGTATATTATGAAGTTTTTAACTACGTGCTGATTTGGTGGTATTTTAGTCTGCTTTTCCATAACTTAATTTATATTAACTGGGTTAAAAGTAGGAGTTAGAAAAGTTCTCATTCTCCAGTTTTCATTGCCTGCATGTGTAACATGTGGTGTAATGCAATCAAAAGGTCCCTCTCCGTTATGATTCCGCTTACTTTTCCGTTTTCGTCTAAGATCATGAATGAGCCCTTCTTTTTATCCAAAAGTTCTTTAGCTGCATCGTTAACGTAAGTTTCGGGACTTATTGAGAGCACTGGATACTTCATTACCTCTGATACCTTCTTACCGAAGAAGAAGGAAGGGTTTTTTTTCTCTATAAACTTAGCAAAAGCCTTTATAGCATCAGTCGCAGTAATTATTCCAATCACTTTTCCTTCACTGTCCACTACGGGCAACCTCCTGAAACCTCTCCTTATCATGAGGGAGACAGCTTCCTCCAGCCTTATTCCACTGTCTATAGTTGCTACCCTTGAAGTGGCAAACGATTTCACCTTGTGCGTCTTGGGCAAGTCCTGATAAAGCAGTAGGAATTCCCTTTCTGTGACTATTCCTTTTGGTGCATATGCTTTATCCACAACTGGCATTGATCCGTAATCATGCGATACCATTACGTTAATGATGTCCAAAGCTAAGTCGTTTTCATAAGCTACGGAAGGCGAGCATACCATATGGTTCTTAACTGGTGCGTAAAGTACATCCTTCATTATGTTTTCAGGACAACCTTCAGGGCATTCTTGCACTATGAGCTCTAAGAGATCCCTTGTTGTAACTAATCCTACAACCTTTTCCTTGCCAACTATTACTCTTCCCACACCGAACTCGTTAACTTTACGTATAGCTTCCGCTAGAGGATCGTTAGGGTTCAGCGTAGATGGATCTGGAATCATCAAAGTCCTTATAAGAGTTTTTCCCACATTCATATGTAACCTTTTATTCGTTTTTATGCCTAAAAAATATTATGAACGATTATAGGAGAACTTGCATCTCCATAGTGAGAAAGGACGATGAGGTACTTATGTTTCTCAAGAGGAAAGGTTTAGGGGAGGGATTCTACAACTTTCCTGGCGGTAAGGTAGAGCCAAACGAGGAGCCATGCCAGTGTGCATCAAGAGAATTGAGGGAAGAAACTTGCTTGGAAGCACGATCCTTGAGGAGAATCGGGGAAATAACGTATAATCTTGACAACGGAGAGATAAGCGTAATGAGCGTATTTCAAGTGGATTCCTTTGAGGGGACTATGTGCGATTCACCTGAAGGAAAACCATTTTGGACGAAGGAAATTCCATTAGATAAAATGTGGGAAGATGATAGAATATGGATCCCACTAGCAATGTCAGGCAAGAAATTTCAATGCCAATTTTTCTTTTCATCAGATTGGAAGATATATAAGGGAGGAGAATGTAGGGAGGTGAACTAATCTTCTTCTTGGTTTATTATTACTTCTCTTTGTCGGGTATTTTGTCTTTTAATTATATTTATGTTATTTTTTTAAAAAATCTCTTTTTGCTACATGATCTTAGGAATATTTTTATTATTTCTTGTTTATTTTTGTGACATTAGATATTTTAGACGTAGAGCTGTTTAGTTTCAAGCAATAAAATATAAACTCTGGTATCCAATTTTGAATATGAAAGCTGTCATAGTGAAGCCAGGGGAGAAAGGAGCCACATTCAGCGACGTAGAAATAAAGGAAGATCAGATAAAGGGGGAAGAAGTAAAGATAAAGACCTTAAGGGTAGGCATTTGTGGGACTGATCGGGGAATTGTAAACGGCAAGTTGGATTTTGCTAGGCCTCCTGCTGGATATAACTTTCTAGTTCTAGGTCATGAGGGTCTAGGTAGAGTTGAAGAAGTTGGAGATAAGGTAACTTCGCTAAAGGAAGGCGACTTAGTTGTTCCAGTTGTGAGGAGAGGTTGTGGGAAATGTCTTAATTGTAAAATAGGAAGGCAAGACTTCTGCGAAACTGGGGAATTTGTAGAAGCTGGAATTAGGGGAATGCATGGTTTCATGAGGGAGGAATTCGTGGACGATGCTAAGTACTTGGTGAAAGTTCCTAGAGACTTAGGAGAACTTGCTGTCTTAGCTGAACCCTTATCAAATGTCATGAAGGCGTTTGACGAACTCATATTCATTCAAAAGAGAAGTATATGGCATTGCGAAGATTCGTCCTATGGCTGTAGAAACGCCACTATAATAGGCTCTGGTCCAATAGCGCAGTTCTTCGCTATGACGTTTGAGGCTAACAGATTTAACGTTACCATGCTTAACAGGAGGGATCCCAACGAAATAGAGGAAAAGATTTCCAGAACTGTGGGTTATAAATTCGTGAATACCTCCAATGGTTTAGATGAAGTTCCAGAGAGCGACGTTATAGTGGATACTTCAGGTTATCCTTCTGCCTTCATACCTCTCATAAAGAAACTTAAGCGTAATGGAGCTTTGATACTTTTTGGAACAGTAGGAGGAGAGAAGAGCGAGATAACATCAGATATGATAACAAAGTTCGTTGAGTACAACATAGTAGTCATAGGTAGCGTTAATGCAAGTAAGTTGAACTTCGAGGAAGGACTTTCATACCTTTCTCTTTGGAAAGCTAGATACGGTGACGTTTTGAGAAGCATGATAACTAAGGTAGTTAAACCCGAGGAAACTCAGAGTGCAGTTCTAGACAAAGCAAAGGGTAGTATTAAGACGATTATCGAATGGGATTGAAGGCATTCAGACTGCACTGAATGAACAGACTCATGCCATTTCTCTGCATGTTACATTTTTCATTGACGGAAATTAACTTATATTTTAATAGGTATGTTTAGATTTGTCCTAGAATGCTGATAAAGTGTTACACATAATTCCTTATATTCAATATAGATAACTAAAAAGTTCAATACTAGAATAAAATGTAAAAAAGAAAGAAATAGAGGAAAGATATTTCACGCTTACAAAAAACACGGAAAAGAAATTCGCCTAAAATATGTTGGACGCTTATCCTAAAATTTTCAGCTTGGCTGATTAGCAAGCTGTTTCTTTAATTCCTCTGAAGCTTTCTTTATCTCCTCCATTGAGGCCTCATCTTCCATTGTAGAAATGTCTCCCATATTTGACCCCATAACTACTGCCTTTATTACCCTCCTCATTACCTTTCCTGACCTAGTCTTAGGTAACGTATTGACGAAGTGAACTTCTGGTATCACGATAGCCCCCATGACTGTCTTTACATGGTTCTGTATTTCCTTCGCTAGTTTTTCCGACGGTGCATATCCCTGTTTTAACACAACGAAGGCATGGGCAGACTCACCTTTCTGAGGATCTGGAACTCCAACTACTGCAGCTTCCGCTACTGCTGGGTAGGACGTTATTGCGGACTCTACTTCTCCCGCCCCTATCCTATGAGCAGCTATCTTCAGAGTCTCGTCTGCTCTTCCCAGTACCCATACGTAACCTCCTTCGTCCATCATCGCATAATCTCCTGGATAGTAAACTCCGTTAAACTTGCTAAAGTAAGTCTTCTTAATCCTTTCATTACCTGGGTCGTTCCACATGGCTATCATCATGTTTGGAGGGAACGGAGGCTTCATTACAAGATAACCCCTTTCCCTCGGCTTAGCTGGATTTCCTTGCTCATCAACAACCTCTATTTTATTTCCGGGTAAAGGAAAGCCAGATGAAGGACCTGACTTCATCTTAAGGAAGAACAAACCTGGTAGATAACCTAAGTTAGGTGCTCCAGTTTCAGTCTGCCACCATTGATGTGACATGTAAACCTTTCCTCCGCCTACACTCTCTAAGCCGAACTTCCAAGGAGCATAATTTAGAACTTCACCGTTAGTAACTATAATCCTTAGCGAGGAAAGATCGTGCATTTTGATGTTTTCCTCACCATACTTCATTAGGTATCTAAGGAAGGTTGCGGATGTGCCGAACGTTGTAGCACGATAGTGTTCAATTAGTTCAGCCCATTTGTCTGGATAAGGATAATCAGGTGCACTCTCATATATAACGACCGTTCTTCCCATTACCAGGGGAGCGTAAGTAATGTACGAGTGTCCTACAATCCAGCCTATATCTGAAGTGTTGAACAGCACGTCGTTTTCCTTATCTAATCCGTAGCTCCAAAGCAACATTGCTCCGGTTCCCGTAATGTAACCTCCTGTGGAATGGGTTATTCCCTTTGGCTTACCTGTGGTTCCTGAAGTGTAAAGGATGAAAAGTGGATGGTTAGACTCCACCCATTCTGGCTCTATTGGCTTAAACTTGCCAACCTCGTCAAAGAAGACATCCCTTCCTTCCTTAACGGAGATCTCGTTGTTAGCTCTTCTAAAGACAAGGACATGTTTCACGGTGCTCTTGTCTCCTAGTATATTCAACGCTTCGTCAACTGCCTTCTTAAGTTCAACTAGTTTTCCTCTTCTGTAATATCCGTCTGCAGTAATAACTACCTTAGATCCAGCGTCTTGTATCCTATCAGCTATTGCTTGGGGACCGAAGCCTGCAAATATAACGCTGTGAATTGCGCCTATTCTTGCACAAGCCAACATGGCTATTACTCCTTCAGGCGTCAACGGCATGTAAATTGTGACGCGGTCTCCCTTCTGGACTCCCAGCTGTTTTAGCGCATTAGCCCACTTATTTACTTCGTAGTAGAGGTCTTGGTACGTTACTACCTTTCTTTCTCCTTTTTCGCTCTCCCAAGCTATAGCAGCCTTAAATTTCCTATGTGAATTGAGGTGTCTATCAACTGCGTTATAGGACGCGTTAACCTTAGCCCCCGTAAACCACTCAGTCATTGGATCCTTCTGTACGAAAACTTCCTTCCAAGGTTCCTTCCAAGTTATGAGCTCTTCAGCTACTTTCCCCCAGAACTTTCCAGGGTTCTCTACGCTCTCCTTATACATTGCCTTGTATACTCTTTCGTTATAGTCAGCAAATTCCTCCAATTCCTTTCCTTCCTTTTCAGCGAGAACGTTATCCATGTTATATCATTTAAAGATGCTTAAACTCTACTAAAAAACTTTACCAGCTGAGTGGAAAAAACGTAAGATATTTCCTTAAACAGTATACATATTCACGTCAGGACTCGCTTTAAACATTTTTATAATAATCCTTTTTAAAGTAAATTTCTTCAATACTACACAAGTAGCTATAGACGTTTACGTAAATAGTTTTCATAGTTTATATAAATCTACTTACTATTATTTTAGATCATTTACTGATATATAAATTTCTAAGAAAGAAATTTATACTTTTTTATAGTTTCTTCATAAAACAAATTGCTTAAATACTAGGCTAGAGATTTTTAGGTTGCAATTGATAAGGCGATAAAAATGGTTTCGTCCAACGGTTCAAAGTATTACTTGATAATGTTGTTCATGTTCATAATCGACATTATTTTATACGCTCTACTTCCGGTTTACAACAAGGTAGCTCCTAGTATAGGCGGCCTGCCTTTCTTTTATACGTACCAGATAGTGATGCTGATAGTTTCGTCAGTGTTATTCCTAATACCCTCATTAGGTGATAAGAGATGACATCCCCACACATAGATGATGTAACACTAGGAGTTTTCATAGCTCTTTTCGCGGTCTTCACTTTCCTCGGTTTTTATGGTGCTAAGTGGAGGAAGGGAGATCTTAATAAGCTGGGAGAATGGGCTCTAGCAGGAAGAAGGCTAGGTTTCTTCTTCGTATGGTTCTTAATGGGTGCAGACTTATTTACAGCTTACACTTTCATAGCAGTACCTTCGGCTTATTTAACGACTGGAGCGTTGTATTTCTTTGCAGTACCTTACGTAGCATGGGGTTTTGCAGTCGCTCTACTTACAATGCCAAAGCTACATCAATATGCTAAGAAGAGAGGCTTCATAACCGCCTCAGACTTCGTAAAGGAAAGGTTTGGAAGCAGAACCTTGTCAATCCTCGTTGCTTTAACCGGCACAGTGGCTGAGCTTCCCTACATAGCGCTACAAATAGTGGGAATGGAGGCAGTACTGGAAATGTTGTTTATAGGGCTGACTGGTAAGTCTCCAAGTGATATTATAGTAGAGTTATCCCTTTTGATATCCTTTATAGTCCTTGCTGCATTTACCTTTGCCAGCGGACTAAGAGGAGCCGTACTAACAGGAGTGTTCAAAGACGTACTTATATGGATATCAGTAATAATTCCAGTAGTTTACATAGCTGTTACTTTAGGCGGTTTCTCTTCAGCTATACATGATACAGCTTCGGGTCCGATAACTTCGTCCATGATAAATCACGCCCTTTCAGCTGCTCATGCAGATAAACCCATTCCTTATAATTACCTGATACCAAGTAAGGACTTAATTGCAGCTTACTTCTCTCTAGCCATAGGTAGCGCGTTTGCACTTTACTTGTATCCTCACGCTATAAACGGTTCTATGAGCGCAGAGGATCCTAAGAAGCTTAAGATAGGAACTGCATTATTGCCAATTTATGGAATAGGTCTTGCACTAATTACGCTATTCGGTCTTTTAATTTATGCAGTACCCGGGGCAATATCTCTAATATATACTAGCAAGGATGGTGCCTTGACAGTTCCCGCACTTATATCGTATACAATGCCTGACTGGTTTGTGGGTATTGCCCTACTAGGAATATTTATCGGCGGCTTAGTTCCGGCTTCAGTAATGGCAATAGCTGTTGCTAATTTATTCACTAGAAACGTTATAGGTGAATTCAAACAATTATCACCATCCAGCGAGGCTAGAGTAGCTAAATGGATATCTACTTTGTTCAAGTTCCTGGCTTTAGGCTTCGTCTTTACAGTCCCCGCTACATACGCTATTCAGTTACAATTGCTGGGCGGAATCTTCATTACTCAAACTTTACCATCTGTGTTTCTAGGCTTATTTACAAATAAATTAGAAAAGAATTCAACTATAGCAGGATGGGCTGGAGGAATAATATCAGGACTCATGTTGGTATTGTATGCAAACCACTTCAAGTCCTTATCTACTAGCCTCTTTGCTACTCCATTCGGTCTGATATACGCGGCCTTAATAGCCTTGGGAATAAATCTAGCTATAACCTTAGTAGGGACAGCCTTGGCAACAGCCATGGGATGGAGGCCAAAGGAGGACCAGTTAGAGAAGGAAATAGAGACAGAAACAAAGTAAGCTTTTACTTATTTTTAATTTCTATTTATTTCTACTGTTTAAATTAAGTCTTTTGTATTCTATTTCAAATAGAATAATAATAAAACCTCTTTTTTAGTTTCTATAATATTTTTATTAAGTAGATGAATAATCTAGTAAGTTGTAAATATATGATGCTATTTTTATATATAGAATATAAAGCTACTAAAGCTTAGAAATAAAACTATCTAATCACTTTTAATTAAACATAGAAAAATTCATAATCTGGAAGATAAATCTCTTCTTCATGGATAAGAAAAGTGGAAACAAGGAGGAAAAAGCTAAGGAGCTAATTGCAAGGCTCAACAGGCTTTCTTCTTGGCCCTTACCTACTTCCTTTATTCTGATTATAGGGGTGGGCTATTTCTTCACATTCTATGACATATCTGATATAGGCTTTGCAATGCCTGCAATAGATCAACAATTCCATTTAGGTAGTTCATTATCACTTTTCATTGCGCTTTCAGTAGGGCTCATAGGATATGCAATAGGTTCCTATGTAGTTGGTACCATATCTGACTATTACGGTAGATTCAGGGCAATGATACTGACCATGGGTCTAACTGCGTTAGGTTCCTTCGGTGACGCTGCGTCATTCAACGTGCCAGAGCTTGCAATTTTCAGGTTCATAACTGGGCTAGGTCTAGGAGCGGATCTCAACCTAGTTTCAACTTATCTAAGTGAACTATCGCCTCCTAACATACGCGGAAAGATAACAGTGTATTCCTTCATATTAGGAATTCTGGGACAAGCTATTACTCCTTTCATAGCCCTTAGTTTAGTTCCTGTTTATTATGATGGTTGGAGATACTTGTTTGCAATAGGCGGTATAATAGCTGTAGTGGCATTAGCTCTCAGATTTGAGCTTCCTGAATCTCCAAGGTGGTTAATATCTAGGGCGGGCAACTTGGAGAAGGCCGAAGAGATCATAACAAGAATGGAAAATACAGTTAGAGATAAGATGGGAAAGTTAAACAGTCCCAATATAGTTAACGTTGATGTTAACGAAAAGCGTTTTCCTACGTCCTACGTATTCAAGAAACCTTATGTGTATAGATTAGCCCTTCTTGTCACAATGTGGTTCTTCTGGTACATAGGTAATTACGGCTTTCTGGGTGACGCTACAACGTTGCTGTCGGCCAGCGGGATTTCAATTTCTAGCTCTATAGGATATCTTGCAGTAGGTGCAATAGGATATCCCGTAGGCGCGATTCTTATGGCTTTAACAGCGGACCGGTTCGAAAGGAAGTATGTGATATTCATGGACACGGTGGTTTGGTTAATTGGAATGCTGACCTTCTCAACCAGAATACCTTCACTCATCTACGTAGGTTCGTTCCTAGCCTCGTTGGCATTAGGAATGTACCTTCAAGTGGCTTACACTTATACTGCTGAGAACTATCCTACCAGAGCCAGGACATCAGGTTTTGCGCTAACCGACGGAATAGGGCACATAGGAGGTGCATTAGGAGCCCTCTTTCTTCCAGTTCTGGTATCTACATATGGCTTCTCTTTCGGCTTTACCTTCATAGGTATCACTGGTGTAATAGCTGGAGTTTTGGCTCTGCTGGGTCCTAAAGCCTCTAAAATTGCTTTAGAGGAAGTATCCGCTTGAGTTAGAAGGAAATTAGAAATATAATAAGATTATAAAGTAAATGAGATATATAAGTGAAATTATCCATTTTTTAGCTCTTCTTTTTATAACGATATACTTTTTAGTTTAATTATGCAAAACTTTTTTACATATATGTGAAGGGATATCTTAACTTTTCCCATAGTCTAGGCGGTCTGTCTCATGGTAAAGTTGGTGAGAAGAAAGAGAAAAACACATAACTATACCTTTAAATCATGTTTGCAAAGTACTATTACATCTAACGCTTTTATTCCCGGATGATGACGACCTTTGGGACTTACTCGTGAAGATGTGGCGGCTGTCTGACTATAGGAGCATTCACTTAGCTGTAGGGAAGTTAAACGTAGATGTGATAGTGAAGGGATTGGATCAGATACCCCCTCCAGATACTCCAGTTTACGCGGAAGACGTGGAGATCGTTCCTGGAGGGGCAGCTACTAATTATTCAGTTGCCATTTCTAGATTCGGCCATTCTGTGAAACTTTTGAGCAAGGTTGGGATAGGTCCAACCATGAAGGGTATAATGACATCTCTAGCCGAGCTTGGAGTCGGTTTAGAATACGTTCAAGAAGAACAATACGTTCAAAGTCCGACATTAATCTTCCTGAGGAATGACGGCTCAATATCGATAGTTAGAAAAAAGAACTCAGTTCCTCCAATAACTAGGGAGGAGGTGAACCGCTTCGCCGGTCTGTTTGATGTGGTTCATTTCGCTTCACTTCCACCCCAACTTGTTTTGCGAGACCCTTACGCTAAGGTTACATCCTACGATCCTGGACCTACAGTCAGGGAAATCGTGGATCCCCTAGAGGTTGATGTGCTCTTCGTAAATAACACGGAGGCTGAGAAACTTGACATGGAAAAAGTGAAAACTAGATACCTCGTTGTAAAGAAAGGAAAGAAAGGAGCTACAGTAACCTCAGAAGTGGAAGAATGTTCAGTTGACGCCATCCAAGTAGATCCAGTAGATACGACTGGAGCTGGGGACGTTTTTGATGCCGCGTTCAATTTTGGTCTAGCTGAGGAGTGGAGTTTAGAGGAAACCCTTCAGTTCGCCTCAGTAGCTTCTGGGCTTAAGGTAACTAGACTAGGTGGCACTTCATCTCCTTCTTTCCAGGAGGTAGTTTCGTTTTTAAATGAGAAACCGCCTAAGGTAAAGTGTAGATGAGGAGAAAAAGGATTCTCTTCGTTGATTTAGATTACTTCTACGCTCAAGTGGAAGAAGTCATCAACCCTTCCCTAAGAGGGAAGCCAGTTGCAGTATGTGTCTTCTCGGGCAGAAATGAAGATAGTGGCGCAGTTGCCACTTCAAATTACGAAGCCAGGAAGCTAGGAATAAAGGCTGGGATTCCAATAGCTATGGCTAAGAGGCTCAGTAATGATGTTATACTTTTGCCCATGAGGAAGGACCTTTACAAGGGCATATCAGATAAAATCATGGGTTATCTATCAACTCTGGGAACAACTGAGGTAGCTAGCATAGATGAGGCATACGTTGACTTGGGCGAAATTACGTTGGAAGAAGCCTTCAAACTTGCCAAGGAAGTCAAGGAAAGGATATTCAAGGATCATGGGTTAAAAGTAAGCATAGGAGTGGCCAGCAATAAGGTCTTTGCTAAGGTAGCTTGTGAAATGGGTAAACCTGACGGATTGGTTGTCCTTGACGACGAAAAGGAGGAAAAGCTAAGGAGCGAAATAGAGGTAAGCGAAATCCCCGGGATTGGTCCAGTTCTTAGGGAAAAGCTAAACGAACTTGGGGTAAACAAGTTAGGTGACATGAAAAACTTAGACGAGTATAAGTTGAGGAAAGTTCTAGGCGAAGCCAAGGCACAGTATCTCATATCATTGGCAAATGGAACTTACGATGAGCCCGTTAAGGTCAGGCAAAGGAAACATCAAGGTAGGTACGTAACTCTCAAGAGAAACACTAGGGATCCCAACGAGATCAAGCCCTATCTCTTCAGGGCAGTAGACGAAGCCTTCGCCAAGGCGTCTGGAGCTTTGCCTATGGAAATCCACGTTGTAGCCATCATGGAGGATATAGATATAGTAAGCAGAAGCAGAACTTTCAAACATCCAATAAGCAAGGACGAAGCCTACAACACATGCTATAAATTGCTCTTAGATATACTTAGAGAGGATAAAAGGCAGGTAAGAAGGATAGGTGCAACCTTAGGCAAGTTGAAAAAAGTGGATGGATCTCTAGACAAGTTCTTCGACTTTAAATTGGATGGAAACTCCGTTTAGGTTTGGCACACCGTAAATTCTAACGTAATTCAAAAATCCCCTAACCCCCCTAGATGAGGTGTCACCTTCAGACAATTCTATATCGTAGAGTAAAGGGACTCTCTCAGTAGATAGTGGTCTCTCTATTCTGATCTTGCTTATGAGATAAGACCAAGCTTCCTTTACGCCTGAAGCGGTTACAACGGTCTTCTTTCCCCTCAATGCATATGGCTTTCCCGTCTCCTCTACTAATCCGTAGCTATCCCTCAACACTAAGAACCTTCCCTTTCTTCCTCCTGGGGTATCCTCGAAGAAATTTAGAGTTAACACGTAATAACCATCCATCGATAAAGGTATAACTACGTCCTCCTCTTCGCCAAGGTAACTTGATATCCTAGGTATTCTCACTATCACATGTGAATTTCTTTGATTGAGATAGATGGGTCTTTCGGTGAAGGTGGGGGACAGATTCTGAGGACTTTGTTGACCCTTTCAGCCCTTACAGGAACGCCATTTAGACTATACAATATCAGGAGAAATAGGCCCAACCCGGGATTACAAAGAAGTCACTTATCTTCAGTTAATGCTGTATCTCAAATCTCTAATGCCCAAGTCAGAGGAAACTACCTTAATTCCACAGAACTGGAATTCATTCCTCACGAAATAGAAGATGTTAACCTTCAAGTAGACGTTGGTAGCGCAGGTAGCATTACGTTGGTATTGCAAAGCGTTTTGCCATTGATTCTCAATCGTAGGTCTTCCATCTACTTGAAGGGAGGCACAGACGTACCTAAATCTCCTACAATGGATTACTTTCGTTATGTCTTCTTAGGAGCCCTCAGAAGGGTTGGGATAGAGGGTAAAACAGAAATAAAGAAAAGGGGATATTATCCAAAAGGAGGAGGCGAAGTTCACGTCTCCGAATTTAGGGGAGGAAGGGAATTCTCGCTCTTAGAGATGGGAGAAGTCACCGATGCATTCGCGATTTCCCACGTAACCTCCTTACCTTTGAGTATAGCAGAAAGGGAGGCAAATGCAGCGTTCCAAGTACTTTCAAGTCGTTTTCAAGTTCACAAAGAGACGAGAGAAGATATAGGTATTGGCAATGGAACTTCAACATTGGTTTTTCTTGAGGGAGGAGGAATAATTGGATCAGATTCTTTGGGGGCTTTAGGAAAGAGGGCTGAGGACGTGGGGAAAGAGGCTGCAAATAACGTTTTAATGGATTTTCTTACCGAGGCCGCAGTGGACTCATATTTGAGCGACATGTTAATGGTTTACTCGTCCATATTCGGAGGAGAGTACAAGGGTGCAAGGCTCACGTGCCATGCTAGGACTAACGCAGAGATCATAAGGAAGTTTGGGTTGAAAGTAGAAATCGCAGGAAACTCACCCTTCTTCTTTAGGATAAAGGAACCTCTTGTCTTTTGATAAAAACTAATAAAATATTTTTCACGTTTCTGTGTTTCATGCATAGAGAGGATTTACTTAAAAAGATGGAAACTCAAGGTTTCAGGAAAATTACCGGACCACCAGAGGACTGGTTGAAGGCTTTAGTTAGCATGGAGTGGGGATTTAGAGACAAGGAAAGGCTAAGAAAGGAATGGGAGAAAATAATGGAAGGGGATATCTTCATTTTTCATTCAATGAAAACCGAGCATTTAGGAGACTATAACACTCCAACTGGAATCGTGGGAGTAGGAGTAGTATCGTCAACCTATGAAGGGGAGGACAATGATCCTGGCTTCGAACCATCTAACTTGAGACCACTCAGAATGAAGTTCGGGGAAACTTGGTGGTTCGGAAACATTGACAAGATAAATGTGAAGGAGCCTTTCGTAGAAAAGGTAAAGAAGGGAAGAATCTACATAAGAAAGGAGGTGGACTTTCTAGTCATTAACTGTTTGACGTTCTCGGAAATGAAGGCTAAGGGTTTCACTATCTCCACTCAGGGTGCAATTCAGAACGTTAAAAGCGATAAATGGAAACCTTTAACCGAGATGATAGGACGTAGGATGAGATATTACATTAAATCTTGAATAGTGCAAAGAGAGACGTGAGCTAAGCATTTTATATATTATTAATTATTTACGAAATTATAAAAATCTATTAAGGATATATTGTAAAAATGTCATATCTCTATTAAGTAGTACATCAAAGTGGAAGTGAGGGTCAGAGACAGATTAGAAAAATTCACGAGAAAGGGAGTCTAAGCATAATATCACTTATGGACTAAAAGAAAGAGGAAAGAAAAAGAGTTGAAATGAACTTAAGAGAATGAAGGTTAGAGCAGGGATCGGATTTTAAAAGTGTCTATTCCTGTTTTAATTGATGGACGTAGAGATCGCAATACCTACTTGTTGTAATGACGGAAAGACGATAAAGTTCACTTTACAATCTTTGGCGAAGCAAAACCTACAAGGATTTTCATTTGTTGATTGTATATAAGCCGACTCCTAACGACCATACCCCTGACGTTCTAAAGCCTTTCTCAAGGGAGCTTAACATGAGCATTATAGAACAAACTGAGGGAGGAATCGATGACGCCATGAACTTGATATTTCAGAACGCAACAGGGGATATATTGCTAACGACAGATGACGATGAAATCCCGGACGAAAATTGGGTCAATGATCACGTTTTATTTCATGAAAGATATCCAAACGGTGGAGCGTTCAGGGGTAGGGTAAAAAGGAAGAGTTCAGATGTTGGGAGGAGAGTGAAATTCAAGGGATTAAGGAGATTAATCTATTCAGATTACTCTAGCGATTTCAAGGAATATATAGGTTACCTAACTGTCTTCGGTTTACCTTATGATAGAAGTGATAACGCCTCTCCACGTAAAGGTGAAGTGATGAAAACAATCACTCTAACTTATGAAAACAGTTCGTTTAAGAGAAAAGTTTACAATGACTTTAGGGTACCTGGCTATTCCCTTAGGGGCTTTCATGGAGAGGATCTAATTTCACTTCATGCCATAAAGAAAGGATTCTTCACCGGGGAGATAGATGGAGGCTGGACAGAGGAGATAGAAAGAACTCAATTTGGTGTCACTAACGAATCTTTGTCTACGCCTACTAGCATTAGGGGAAGATTAGGTCTGATAGCTGAACACTTCCTCTTTCCTTACGGGGCATACTTGGAGGGCTTTACACCGAGAAGGTTATGGCTATTAAAACCTCTGTTATCAACTATAAGGGACCCGTTAAGGAGGGAAGCTTCAATTTTAGGCCTTACCTTAGCTCAAGATGCAATTTCAAAACGTTTAGAACCTAAAACCGTCAGGAAGATGCTTAAGTCCTCATTAGATTCATTGTATTCTAAATTCAATATATAACTTTATTCTTTAAGTAATATGTATATTTCAAGACTAATTATAAACCTTTCCTTTAGGAAAAGCCAGGAGTATGTAGCTCTTTTCCTATTACTTGGATACTTGATTCAATCCCAAGTTTTGTTCATATAAATATTTTCAATATGATAACGAAACCTTTCTTGTTATCGTTACTGCTAATTTTGTATGTGTTTCCTCAAAGGTGTACACTTATGTTGGTATCAATATCTTCTTGATTTCCAAATGGTGTAAAAACTTAGCGTTCTCTACTATTTCGTTTTCCCTAAATCTCAGATCTTTCACTATGTTTTTACAAGTGGAACAATCGAAGGTGGATTTAGTATACTTTAGTAGTGACCTTACGTAACTGGGAAGAACCACCTTAGCTACAGATCCAGGTATCGGAAGCCTTAATCCACCATTTTTACCAAGTCCCTCCCTCATAAGCTCGAAGAACCTTGTAACGTTTACTGGTTCACATTCGGTGGCGTAGAAGTATGTAGTTTCTTTGCCATCCACCGAACTCTCTATTACCTTTGCTAGGTCATTTGCGCTTATTGAATTAAATGAGAAGGGCAAGGATGGAATTATCCCCCTTTTAGCCATTTTATACATAGTTATAAATTGCACGTGAGCTCCGTATCTACCGTACACTAAGGTAGGTCTAATTAGGATTAGCGGAAAGTCGTTTTCCTTGGCTATTTTCATTAATTCCCTTTCAGCTTCAGCCTTAGTTCTCTCGAATGGAGTCTCTGGGTTTAGGTTGTTCAAATGAGGTACTTCAGGCTTTACGTTATTACCAACATATCCCAGCATTCCAGTAAGGTGAACCATAACTTTCTTGCTCTTAGATACCAACTTAGCAATTGATACTGGAACTTCAACGTTGGCCTTCCTTAGTTTCTCCTCATCGCCTTGAATCTCACCTACTAGACTTATCACTGCGTCGCTCCATTCAACTAGTTTAGCGAATTCCTCTTTGCCTACCTCAGTTCTTATAAGTTCAGCCTTTCCTTCCAGTAAGTGAGCATATTCCTCCTTTACAGGGTTCATGTTTCTGTAGGTCACCTTTACCTCGTGCCTACTGGATAGATATTCAGCTAAATGCGTCGAAATGAACCCGTGACCTACTAATAGATATCTCATTTAAGAAAGTATAATTTTTAAACAGTTAAAAAATGGAATTAAGCTAGGGATTAAATTTTCTGCGCTAAAGTGTCGTAGCTAAGAAGCGGAGTGTCCTCGTGAATAACCATTGTGCCTGTTACGTTCTTGGTGAAGAGTGAAATTCCGTTATTTATCTGAAAAGTATAATCGCCTCCATAAGATGTAAACTGATAAGACATGGAGTTAACTAGACCTATCCTTGTAACCGAACCATTAGGGGATACTATGTTGAAGAATATGGTATTCACTCCTCCAGATACACTTAAATTAATGTAAACAGTCGAACCCTTCGGTATGTCTAGAGAAAAATCATATTCTTTACCTGCAGGTATTTCTTTGGAAATGTTGTAGGATACCGTATGGGGTATAGGTACTACAAATAGTATAGCTCCTATTGCTAGAATTAGAATTATTACGCCTACTAGCTTTCCCACTAACCCTCTTCTATTGTTCATCTTAGTTACTAGGTCGGTCTATTACTTTTAAGTTGATTCCCACTTTATAAATATATTTTTTCTAGATGAGGAGACTGTCTAAACCTTTTAACTATAACCTATTTAAGCTATTTCATAAATCACACCTAGCTTCAAAAGGAGAAACATTCTTTTAATTAATGGTCAAATTTAAGACTCATGTTCCAGTATTATGTGTATTTCCTTTTGATATCAATATTACAGTAATACTGAAATCGTGCAATTCGTTGTCGTTAAGGACGGTAACAAGTATCTCTTTGATAACGGTAACGTAACAACTTACGATGGAAAATTGAAGGTTAAAGGAAACGTAATAGGGTACGTAGTAACGATTGACGAAAATAAGGTTAGACAAACGTCAATTCCTGTGATGGTTCCTAGCAATGAGGTAGTAGACGTAAGGTTAATTGCTTACACGCCGGAGCTGGGGTTCATCTTCGAAGGGAATGACGCAGTGTTCCTCTATACAGGGAAAATTGACTCTCCAGTATTGAACGGAATGTATCAGATCATATATGGTGTTCCTGTGCTAAGGGGTTCCAAACAATCCATCCTAAATGCGGCAAAGGATCCGAAAATAGCAGAATACGTTCTCAGATTTTACAAGGATCAAGACCTGATGAAAGAGGCATTCTCAACCCTTGCTTCTAACGGAGAGTGTGGTAAAGTTGTCAGTTTCTATAAGGAACTGAAGGTGACAGATCCCGAAATTTCTCTCATAGTAGCTCCATGTCTTGAGAAGGTAGGAGAAGAACTTGAAGCGTTGAAGATATATTCTTTCTTCTCCGAAGAGAAATATAGAGAACTTGAGGCTAGGCTCAGGGCTAAGGCTAACTCGTTGATTGACAACTTTTACTCCACTAGGAACTCAAAGTACCTCCTTGAGGCATTAAAGGTACTACCAACATATGATGCACCCTCTCTAGCTTTGGGCTGGCACTACTTCGAGAAGAAGGATTACGAACACGCTAAGGAAAACTTTGAGGAGGCAGTTAGAAAGAGATCCACGTTCCATAACATGGTTATGCTAGCTTGGTCTTATATACATCTCAATGAGTATAAGAAAGCCTTTGAGGTAATTGAGAAGGCAGAGAAGATCAAGAGAAATGCAGGTTCAGCATATGTGAAAGGTCTTGCACTTGAGGGCATGAATGCATCGTCTATGGCGGAAAGGGAATTTATGTTTGCATGTAGAGAAGGCGTAATAGAGGCGTGTAACAAGTTTAAACCTTACAAGTTATTCGTTCCTGACGTCTTTGATCCGTCGTCTTGGGTAGGTTATGTAATGTATGGGTATGAGATAAAGGGTGTTCTAGGAACCGGAGGCATGGGTTACGTGTTGCTGGCCGACAAGAACGGTAAATCATTTGCAATGAAGGTAATGAAAAAAGACTACACATTTGTGGAAATGCTTTACGAGGTAGCGAAAATGCAGGAGATTTCAAAAAGGTCAGACAATCTAGTGAGGGTTTACGCGTCATTCTTGGACGAGAACTGGACGGATTATTTCTCTAGTCCGCCTACCATAGTGATGGAGTATATGCAAGGAGGAGACTTGAGGGATGTATTGGTTAATGAGGAATATTCAGCATTGAGACATTCCGTTAAGTGGCCTCAGGTAGTGGCTTTGATATTCTCAAGGATAGCTAGAGGAGTAATAGATGTCCATAAGGAGGGTTACGTTCACTGCGACATAAAGCCCTCCAATATACTCTTTAATAAGAAATTGCCGAAGATGGGTGAGGATGCTATGAAGGCTCTTTTAGGTTACGAAGTAGTTCCTAAACTTTCTGACTTAGGTTCTGCCCTTAAGGCTGGAATTCCCGCGGTACACTATACTCCTTACTATGCTCATCCTATGCAGAGGTTCGGGATGAATGTAGACTATCAATTTGACGTGTATTCGTTTACCGTATCGCTTTACGTGGCTTTGACCAACAATTTTCCGTTCTCGGAGTGGGCAGAGAACGAAATTGAGGAAGCCGTGAAGGACAGATCTAAGCGGGAGACTATACTGAGGGAATTCTACGAATTGAATCCCCGCTTAGACTACGTCCCTCAAGAGTTTCATGAAATTATAACCAAGGGGCTAAAGGGAGAAACTACAATGGAGGAGATAGTCAAGGAACTTGATTCAGTCCTTACATATGATTACGGAATCGAGGTTCCTTGGAACAACTCCAGAAATAGCCTAACTGTTTTCTAAAATTGAACAAAACAAAAATAAAGTCATTCCCTTTCGGTTATCTTGTACTTTAGGTTGAAGAGGCAATAGGATTCATTTCCACTGGAAGGCTAACCTTTAAAACCTTAATTGGAATCGTTTTTCATCACGTAATATTGATGTTTAATTGAAAAATAAAAGAATACTTCTTGAATCCTTCCCTTTTATCTTAACGGGGTTAAGGGGCGGAAGACCATTCCGTAAGGGGCAGGGTAGTTCATGTATGCTCCTCAACCTCAATTTCTCACGATTTCCATGCTTACATGTTGAACCTTTTTCATCTTAGGATCGCCTTATATGGAATCCTTTCGAAAACTTTCCATCCAGATGTGGATTCTCCTCTTGCTCTTGTAGGGGAATGAGTAGAAAGGTTTAAAAATGATTGAGTAATATTACTTAGTTTAAGTGATCGAGAATGGCAGAGTACAGAAAGATCTTCGAAGGTACTGCATATAGTATAATAGAGGATGAAAAAGCTAGTCTAGTCCTGTTAGAGGGTAAGCCAATAGCAGGGTCCTGTATAGTTCATGGAAACCACGACCTATATGATATGTCGTGCCCATATCTAGAAGGACTAATAAAAAAGGTTTTTTCCTAAGCCTTTTGAGCTATAACTCCTATTTCTATGAGGGCTCCTTTAGGAAGACCCTTAACTTCTACTGTAATCCTAGCTGGAGGTTTTTCCTCTGGAGGGAAATACTTTGAGTAAACTTCGTTGAACTCTGAGAACTTTCCCATATCCGTGATGTAAACTAAGGACATGACAACGTCTGACATCATGTATCCAGCCTCTTCTAGGATAGCCTTAACGTTCTTAAGTGACTGTTCAGTCTGTTCCTTTATGTTAGACGGCATTTTTCCCTCCTGATCTATGGGAAGCTGGCCAGAGACGTACAGGGAATCCCCTACTTTGACGGCTTGAGAATACGGACCTATAGGCTTAGGAGCCTTTTCTGTATAAATGATTTCTTTCATACATGGAAAGAGAAAAGGTGAAATTTAAGCTCGATATACGCGAGTTTGAAATATGTATGATTTTTTCATTTTCGTCCAAGGTTAAAGTGCTACTATTTTTAGACTTCCTCTTCTAAACTGCTTTCATCTTTTTTCGCCAGAGACCCCGTCCGTAAGGGCGGTGTAGTTTACTTATCTAAAAGGGGTTAAGGGGACGGAGGGTCTCACTCATGAGTAGGCAAATAGTTCCCTCATATCTAAGGATTAAAATACAAATTTAAAGATCGTATATTAATGACATTCACCAACGTGAGTAAGCTTCAGTGAGATGCCTCGGTTAAAGCGATGTTCTATCAAGTAACCTCTTCCTGATCCTAGACTTAGTGTGGATCAACCTTTCAGGAAGCACCGTGGGTTAGAACTACCCTTAGTGTATATGGAGCTCATCCTCTACCGTTGGACAAGATGGAGTAACGAAGCAGGAATTCCTGTCCGTAATGGCATGATAATTCGCTCCTGAAAAATTTGAAAGCATGCTCTTTAGGTCGAGAAAGATACTTACCTCGTCATTTTAAAACATCAATTGTAAGTTTTCTGAACTAAAGATCACAGTGTTAGTGAACTTGATTTCAAATTTAATAAAAAAAGAATTTACTCTACGAAGAGGAGAGTGAATCTTTAGGTGAAAAGAAAAATGATAACATTTACCGCACCCATGTGGGTCGGTCTCCTCATAGGTTTCGTGATAGGAGGAGCTGCTGAAGCTTGGGGAATCTCAAACCCTGAAACTTTAATCAGACTAGCGAAATGGGAGGATAGGCTATTCCTTGACTGCATACTCATTGGTTTCGCTGTGGCTACCCCTGTTATCTTCGGCTTATACGCAGCTGGAGTGGGATTCCATTGGTCCCCTAAGCCACTCTACATCATAGGCGTGGGTCTAGGAGGTATTCTCTTCGGTGCAGGACTTGCAATCTCGGGTTACTTCCCAGGTTCAATATGGATGGCATTAGGAGAGGGAAGAAGGGACGCGATATACGCTATAGTCGGTGCAATTCTAGGTGCAGCAACTTGGACAGTCATATATCAGACTCCTGTAGGTAGCTGGTTAGTTAACACCTTGAACTTCGGGAGCTTAGTACTGGGAGGAAAGAAAGTGTCACCTTACGTTATACAGCCTTTAGACGGATTAACTAAATTTGACATGTTCATTATCTCCCTAATTTACGCAGCTGTGCTCTTCACCATAGCCTATTACATGCCAAGATACAAGGGAGGTTTCAGGTCGTGCATAAGAGCAAACGTTGAGAAGAGGATGTCTCCTATTGAGGTACAGAAACACATTGATACCGCAGTATACTTAACCGATGGTGGTTTGCCATACGGAGAGGGAACAATAGCTAAGAAGGTAAACGAATACTACGCAACGGAGGACAACGTAACTAGGTGGTTCATGATATCCGTGGCTGGACTAGTAGGGCTTACCGTAGTGCTGGAAATGTTCTTGCATCAAATATTCGGAGAGTCCACAACAATGTCTTGGATAGCAGGTCAGTTGTTCCTGCCTGACTTCAAATATAGCCAGATAGTGTTTAAGGGTATAGGCTGGGAACCTTTCAGCGACATAGGAACATTAATGGGAGCGTTCTTCGCGTCGGTGTTCATAACTAGGAGGTTCACCTCCTTCAGGAACGTGATACCTCCCAGCTGGGTGGCTAGGTTCGGAAATAATCAAGCCGTGAGATTCATGGGTTCATTCGGAGGAGCTTACTTAATGCTTTTAGGAGCTAGGATGGCTGGCGGTTGCGCCTCAGGACACATACTGAGTGGAGGAATTCAAATGGCACTTAGCGGATGGGAGTTTGCCTTTGCAGTGTTTGCTTCTATGTTGCTCACAGCACGTTTGCTTTACAGGTGACGAGGAATGGCAGTAACTCAGGATCGATTAGAGAAAATGGACGTGGCCTTTAAGATAATATTCGTTGTAGCTTTCCTGATACAACTCATCTTAGCTGCATGGGTAACTGACGATTCTGCTACTAGTCCGCTAACCGGCTCACAAGTGGCAATCGTGGGTACGATAACAATTATCTTGCTTATAGTAGCAACTACGATATATAGTCAATTCCCAGAGTCTAGATTAGGAAAGCCTAAATGAATCCTAATTTTCTTTTTGTTTGTCTATTTATCTGTTTTCTATGATTTTATCCCTCTTTCATAATTTTTCTCTAATATAACATAATTATATTAGTTTTCTGATTCTAGTAAGCAGTGTATCAATCTATCTGTTCTTACTTTACATTGTTTTTACACTTAGCATTGGAGTTTAAGGGCAGAAAGCCTAGCTTTTCTAAGGAAGAAATCAGATTAAAATCAAATAGTTTCCATTCCTATAACATGAAGTTGAATAGTAATTAATTAGTTCTGTATAAATAATGAAAAGGGTTTTTACCTTCCACCGTATCTATTATCATGGAAACACAAGTAAAAGAGGGAGTTATATTCTCCCTTTCATTTCAGGAAGCCCTAGATAGGGCTACCTCACTAATTTCTGGCTATAAGGCTAAGCCTCTTCTCATAGGAAGTTTAGCCACCCTCTCACCACTTTTCTCCTGCAAGGTTACTTTGGAATATGACTTCCCAAATGATAAGAGAAAGAGAACGCTCACAGCTACGATATTCGTTGATCCGAACGGTAATGAAGTGAAAGTGAAAGGAGACATTCAGTATAGCGTGCCATTCCAAGTTGAAATGGTTGAAGGCAAACCACCTTCAGATGAGGCTATCCTTCAGGTTGCTAAAAAGGAACTACCTTCAACAGCTGAAGTCATTAACTCAAGAATTGATGAAGTCAAAAAAGTATGGTATACGTCTTCCTTTACCTTCACCTTCTCTTTAGGACTTACTAATGCACACGTGAAAGTAGGAAATACTACGCAAGTAACGATAGATCCAATTAAGAGAGAGGCGATAGTAGACCTACTCAAAAAGGAGTTCGGTGTAGAGGGAGGAAACGTGGAAATCAAGGAAAGGGAGGAGGGATACACCTTAACTTACTTAGACGAGAATTGGAACGGGTTCATGGAGCTTAACAAGGTAGGAGTAGTTCTATCAAAGGAGTTAAAGATAACTCAGAAACATGCAGTTTCCTTAGTTGAGCAAAAAGTTAACGGGAAGGCACTTCTCGTTACTGGAGAGTTCAGAGTTTACGCAGAAGATGATACTACCCTTTATAGATGCGACGTTGACCCTCACACTGGAGACGTATCATGTAAAAGGGTCGGAATACCCTCAGGAAAGGTGAAAGAGAACTCAGAGACGTATTTCATTAACAACATGTTTTCACGTCCTACCACTCTAGATGTATCGTTCACAGAGGAGGGATGGATAGTAAAGATATCTGGAGAAACTGGGGTTGCAGAGTACTTAGTTAAACACGACGGAAGTTCCATTAAGGTAAAGTTCCTCAGGGTAAACGAAAAGTTCGGAGAGATGTGGGGTAAAAAGGAGTTTCCTGGATGTGAGGTCAAATCCTCTATTAAGGAAAATTCCATAGAAGTTAATGCCAGCGATGGAAACTTTAACCACAGGGTTATCCTAAGCTTAGAAGGAAAGGTAAAAGAGAAGGAACATTCTATCACAGATTCCTATGCATTGAGGTTAGCGTACAATACCATGGGATTGTCATCGGGTTGTAGGGAAGAGTTAAAGAGATGGAAAGGATATATATTAGTAGATCTTTCGTGCAACGGAAAACATCACATCGCTAAACTGGAAAACGACGGTAAAGTTAAGGAGACACTTGATGTAGTTGATATAACAAGTCTACTTGGATCACTGAAGTTAGGCAATGTAGTATCAGCGGGTTATAAAGACAAGAATATAGTAGTAAAGGTAGAAGAAGAAAAGCACTACAGATACATAAAATTCAACATGCAAGGAGAAAAGTTAAAGGAAGAAATATGCGACAGAGGATTTCTATCCAAGATAAAATGCGTAAAACAGGACTTAGAATATAGACCATCTACACAAGATCCAACTGAATTAATCATGTCATAACTTGACTTCTATCTTCATTTGTCTTATATTTACCGTTACTTATAATTAAGACCGGCTTCCTTCTTATCAAGCAAAGCAACGTAAGGTTCATTATCAGATGGTAAAATATAAGATAGATGAGATAATAATTAGAGCTTAATCTGCATTATCTATTTTAACCTTCCTTTGAAGTGTAAAAGGGATTACAACATAACTTATCCCTCATTTATTTTGACCTCGCTAACTTCCTTCATGTCCCATTAGAGTAAGGCTTTAAGCAATTTTATAAAACAATAGGTACATGTAATTATACTGATATTTAATATGTAACTTTTTAGACGAGATAAATATTAATAATAGATATCAGTACTTTTTACTGTGGATAAAGTATAAATTTAAAGGTTTCATATTAGGGTACAATAACTTACTTATTTTGAGTAGAAGGAAAATTTGGGAAAATACTTTTTATATCTATCAATCCCTTCAACTCAATGGATACAAAGATAGCAGGACTTGCAATAGTCGCAGTAATTCTCCTAATAATAGCGGCAGTGGGTTTTTTGGAGTATTCCTCCGTTCAATCTAATTACTCCTCACTGTCCAGTTCCTATTCTTCGCTTAGCCAAAATCAATCATCTCTAAGTAACGCTCTAGCCCAAGCGTCCGCAAACGAATCTTACTATATGAAACTTGCTCAGAACAACTATTCTCAGTACCAGAGCCTTAAGTCAATGTTACAAGCAATGCAACAGAATTATTCATCTCTAGAGTCTAAATATAACGCTTTGATGCAATTATATGCTTCTGAACAAGGTGGAAAATCTCCATTAGCACCAGTATTCGAATTCCTTGATGGAATTGCAATCGAGTCTCCATCTGATGTAACTCCATTCCTAGCTCCTAACTTTACAGCAACTATTGAAGGTACTCCATTCCCCGGTACGTATAGCTTTAGTACGTTCAATTCTACCTGGTTATCCAGTTTCTTCTCCAACTATGAGACAGTGTATTTCTATACAACGTCTCTACCAACAGTAACTAAGATGGGATCAGTTTACTATGTGACAGCGGTAACCCAATACTTTGTTGCCCCAACATCAGACCCAGTTTATTTACAAGTATTTAATGCATCAACTACATTCACTGTACAGAATGTAAACGGAGCTCTTGAGATAACGTCATTAAAGTGGAACGGTAATCAGCTGTCTCCTTCGGCAGTAATAGCTGGATATCCATCACAGCATCAAATAGAAGCTAACCAAGTAGCTGCAACGGTATTATCTCAGATAAACGGATTTGGAGCAGAATTCCCTGGCAATGTAGTAGCACAAGGTTTTGCTCCAAATGCAACATTACAGATTAATGGACAACTCCCTCTAGGCCTTAAGAACGGAACTTATACCGGTATATCTCAAATAGAGAAATTCGTCAATGCATGGGATAGCTACTTCATTTTCGTAGTTGAATACTCGCAGAACTTACTAGCTAATGGAACTGCAGTACCACCTTTCATAAACGTTAATCTCTCTCCAAATGGAACTATGGCCACTTTCTATGCAAATGTAACGCCATTCATAGGATTTGTTAATAAAGGAGAACCAACATATCCTGCAATTTATGATCTTCACGCCTCCATAAAGGCAACACTAATGTACAACTCTACAGCGTCAATGTGGCAGATAACAGATGAGACATGGAACGTTACTCCTGTAAGTTTACAGAGCGATACAATTTACTACAATCTGAACGTACCAACATTTAACATTATAAAAGAATCCACAGTTACTGTTAATGCGTCGCAAGGCGCCGTTGTTCAAGCTGGAAACATAGTAACCGTAATAAAACCAGGAACATTCGCTGAATTACCAAATGGATCTCTAGCGTCAGTATACAATTTCTCTCTAGTAATAATGAGCACAACTGCAGTCTACTCTCCACCAGGAACAAACTTAACGCCTACCTACGCCTTCGCGTTTGAAATTAACGGTCATATATCTCCAGCATACTCACTCGTAAATGCAAGTAAAGCAATGTCTCCAGCAATAACTTTCGTATACGCTCCCGATACTTGGACCACATGGACATGGTTCGGAGGACATCTTAATGGATCAACATATATAGGCGGTGCATATAAATTCCCAGATCATTGGATATATGGACAGAATGTTATGGTAAATATACAATTCTTCAAACCTGTAATATGGATATTTGAGAGTGCAGGAACTCCAGTAGCTACGCCACCTACACCAGTAAACATGGCTGTCAGCCCAGTGTTTAATTTAACTCCAATAAATGCGTATACATATACAGTAAATGGCACGGTTGGTGGAGTGATAAATGCAGGAAATATAATGGTCGTTATACCTCCAGGCACATATGTTAACACAACTACGGGTCAATTAAAAGAATATAACTTCTCAGTAGTATACTACTCCGTTCAGGGTCTAAAGGAACCAGTAAGCGGACAAGTACCTTTCATAGCATTTGCCTACGCAATCAATGGAGTTGTAAGCTTCAAGTATTCTGCAACTAATCACTTCATAACATTCATAAGTACTCCAAGTATGGGAGCTCAAATGTGGACATTAGGTCAGTCAGGCTATATATTCCATGATCCAATAGTCTTAGGCAACGGAATAATGATAAATCTGACGTTCTTTAAGCCAGTGCCTTGGGTAATAACACTGCCAGAAATGAACATGTCTACTTCAACGAGTAGTAGCTCTTCTGGAGGATCTGGCGGATACGGAGGATATTATTAATTTTTTTTTAAAAAAATTTTAAAAGTTTTTTTATGATAAAAAGATTATCTTTGTTTTTATTAATAAACATTTATATATTAGCTTTTATATCTAAGTAACGAATAACTTTTAAAATAAAGTATATTATCAATTTATATGAACAAGCTAGTTATAGCTGGGGCTTTATTAATTATGATTGTAGTAATTATGGTAGCAATAATACCAAGTTACATTCCTCATAACAGCAAACAGACATCATCTATTTCCAGCTCTACATATACAGAACCGGCTGGAGTTCTAGCTCAACCAGAATATAACGTAAGCCAAATACCATTTGGAAAGTTCATTAAGGTAAGCAATCAAGATTTGGCACCACCAGGGAAAGTAGAGGTAATTGAACAGTCTTGGATTGGATGCCCAGTAGGTGCGGTTGCATCTTGGGCTATATATGGAGCATTAGAAAAATGGGGAACCTTCATCTATTATAATCATACTTCAGATCCACTTGATACTGTGGCTCAAAATATACCAGGACTTATATTTGAGAACTTCAAACCTAATTCTACAGTAGAATTTCATGTTGTATATGTTTATAATGAGTATCTAAATGGAAGCGCTGTTCTCGACAATGGTACTTTCTTATCCGGATATCCAATATCGGAGAATCAATTAGTACCACAAGGAGAGAAGATACTTAACCAAAGCCTAAAAGAAACTTTGAACCAAACCGACTGGTACAATATTTCAAGTCTGTTTATAAAATACGAGACACAAGTGAAGGTTGAAGGGTATAATAATAGTTCTGCTTATATTGTAAAACCTCCTCATCTAAACTTTGGAATCATAATAACTGGACCTAACGGTACTTGGGTTGATGCTACTCCTTTAATTAGTCCTACATATCTAAGAGGAATGACAGTAAACGAAGTTTGGAGCCAATTAGATCATAACGGAGGTAATCTAACTGCGATAGTGAGCGCTGCCAATTATATAGAATTAGTTATAAATGAGGCTTCAGGCACAGGAGCACCCGTAGTTAGTTGCTTTTAACATAAACTCTTTTTTTATGAACCTTTTCTTTTGTTTTAACAAGGTAAATAATAGATATTAAATTATCATCTGATTTTTAAATTGCTTTATTCTTTATGAATTCATTAATTATAAAATTTTTAAGAGAACTATTAAAAATAATCCTAAAATGTTGTAATGGCGACCTAAAGGCTAGATTAAGTTCATGACAAAAAGAACGACAAGCCTCGCCCTTTAGGGCGGGGAGGAGGTCAGAATCTTTTTAACTTTGCAGAAAATCCTTTCTCTATAGGTAGCGGAGTTGTCTATTGAATATATATATGATATGGATGAGGTTTTTTCACTTCTCTCTATTACCTATTTCTTGATATTATTCCTGTTTGCACGCTCTCCCGTGAAACAGCCTCAAGTAAACCGCTACTCCTCTAAGGATGTAACTGTGGTGATCCCAGTTTACAGAGAAGATGAAGGTCTATTCCTTGACACAGTTAAGTCGGTAGCATCTCAGGGAGTTAGATTCGTGGTAATAGGAGATGGCTGCTCTTCCCCTTACAAGGAAATTACTTCTGTCTTCGGAGGAGAGTTCCTTGAGATACCTCACTCAGGAAAGAGAAGAGCTTTAGCCGAAGGAATAAAAAGAGTTAGAACTTCTCTTGTTTTGCTCTTAGACAGTGATACACTAGTGGAGCAGGGAGGAATTGAAAATCTTGCCAGTAAATTCGATGACTCTATTGGAGGAATAACTCCGCTAGTAGAAGAATTAACAACGTCTAATTCGTCGGTATACTTAATTTCAAAGGTATTGAGCTTCTTCAGAAAGCTGAATAACAGAGTCCTTTCGAAGAATGGAGGTATAATGGTTCTAAATGGGCAGTGTTCGCTCTTCAAAACAGATGTAATTCTGCCATTCATAACATCACAGGAATTCCTGAGAACAAAGGAAGGTTTCATAGGGGATGATAGGGAAATTACTATCTTTCTCAAAGAAAAAGGATACAAGGTTGTTCAAGACGAAGACGTTAGAGTATTTACTTCACCGCCTCGTGACTTTAATTCATTATTGAAGCAGATGACCAGATGGTTCAGAGCTGGATACTATTATTACGTTCAGGAATTAAAGAGAAAAGTTACACCTAATCCCATATACTATTATGTGTTAAGCTATTGGTACTTATTGCCCATTCTTTTGACTATCGAGTATATGTATACTGGCTTTGATTTAGGGTATCACTTAATAAGAACCACGGAACATATTCTTGAAAGGCAGGGTAATCTTGGATTACCTATCTTGTCAGATTTATTGGCCTTCAGACGGGCTTTAGTTATATTTTCTGTAAGACTAATTAAAATGGCAAAAACAGAAGTTACTTCCTTCGATATTTTCTTGAAGTTAGCCTACTCCATTGTAGACTTCATATTCCTCGGTGTATTAATATCCTCCATGAAGACCAGAATCAGGGATTCAATATATGTGCTTTCAGCGTTCCCCGTGATGTTCATGTCATCCCTGACAGCGTTACTATCGGTATTATTAAGTACTCTAATTAGCTCAATTAGGAGAATAGTGAGGGGGGGAATGGATACATAAACACCCTTAAATAAGATAAAACTCTATTAGGGACTAAACTTTCCTTATTTTTATAACTAAAATGTTTTAATGGAATATAGGATAAGGGGAGCTAAAGATACACAGATTAAATATTTCTTATCCAAAGTAGCGAAAACCAAAAAAGCTCTATCTCTGGGAGTAAGGTATACTTAAGGATAGAATTATTTAACTTAACTTAATAGAGAATAGCTCTCATAAAATTCAGACATGGAAGAGAACGCAATATATATAAATACGTCTGTTTCGGATTTTTCTCAATATGAACATATGTAAGATTAGGGACATATATGTGGTTGGAATACCACACGTTATCAAGGGTTACCTACAAAACGTGGTGGTAGTATACAAGAAAGGAGAGAGTTGGATAGTTCAAATCGCGGAACATTATAGGACTAATGACAAAGATCTATCAACGTTGTTGAAAGAGCTCATGTTCGCAACTACTGAGGAAGACTTTGAAGAAGGGGTAGAAAGAGCCATAACCAAAGGCATTAAGGTTGAGAGGATAGAGGAAAATAAAAATAAATGGAATTTACCATTCCCTAAGAACTTGGTTGAAGGTAAAGTAAAGTTACAAAAAGAGGTGGATTAACATATGGAGAAACTAAATTCAATAGTGACGCATGTCATAAGAAAGTTTAAATTATTTATACAGTATATACCCACTCGGAATGTTATCGAAAAAACAGCTAGCCTTAATTTCAGTCGGAACGTCGTTGTCCTTTTGGGATATATTTAATGTACCTTACATCGTGGATTATTCAGCCCAACAGTTCAACGTTCCTACTTCTTCAACTATCGCTAACCTCCCCCTTACAACTGAAATGTTAGGCTACTTCTTCGGTGGTGCTACTAACGGAATTATATCTACATTATTGGGAAGGAAGAAGGGATTGGTGTTCACCATGTTGATGATAGCAATCGGTTCTCTTGTTGGTTTTCTCTCTCAGAATTTCCTTGAGTTGGCAATTGCAGAGCTTCTCATAGGGTTCGGAATAGAGGGCGAAATTGCCGTAATTCCTGCTTACGTTAGCGAGATGACGTCGGCTTCATTCAGAGGTAGAGCAGTAGGTTTAGTTAATTTGGGGGGTTTCCTTATGACCTTGGTTGTAGGACCAATTGCCGTGTTCTTGGGTGAGGAATACTGGAGGTTGCTTTTCGTGGCTGGTCTATCTCTCTCACTGTTCTCTGTAATGTTCAGGCTCACCCTTCCCGAGAGTCAGCGTTGGGAGACGAGCAGGGGAGAGAAGGTAAGAATAAACAAAGAAATAATTCTACTTACCTTGGTGTGGTTCTTTAGTTACTTCGCAGGTTATTCCCTATTTTCAGGGAGTATTTTCTCAATTATTCAGAATAAGGGATTCGCTGACGCTCCATTATATTTCACCTACATTCTTTACGGGGATCCACTGGGAGTAACCTTGTCCTCTCTACTTAATGACAAAATTGAAAGAAAGTGGTCTTCTTCCCTTAGTAACGTTTTGAGCGGCGTGGCGATCATAGGTTGGGCAATACTCTCGGGTTTACCTTTTCTAATTGTGGCTTTCATATCCATGTTCTTCCAGGGGTTCAAGTTCCCCACAATGTATGCTTACACTGCGGAGAACTTGAACAACAGAGTAAGGAGCTTGGGAATGGGCATAGCAGACGGAATAGGTCATTTGGGAGGCGTTGTTGGACCTCTAGTTGTATCTTTGGCTTACGGATATTCACCGCTTTACGCTATTTTTACCATGGGGATTGCGTCCATGATATCAGGAATAATGTTGTTGAAAGGAAGAAAGGTTAACAACATAGAGCTAGAACAGATAGCCCAGGAAATAAAGGAATAACGAGAAAGAGAGTAAATGCAAGACACAATGTTATGATGTGTTTTTTAGTTGAGAGATTGTCCATTCATCTACCTATTTCCCTTTCTTTTATGCTCTTCATCAAGGAGATACGTAGAAATAAACGAACATCGGTTGAGACACTGGAGTGAAAACTTCTATAGTGTAATGATGCCCGCCAATAAGAGGGTAGAATTTCCATTCCTTAGAATGTATATAATATCCATGTATCCACAAATTTAATGAGGCATTTAACACCTTAGTGATTCCGTCATTCAACGTTACCTTCATCGTACTGCTGTTAGGTAACAGTTCCTCCTTTACTACTTTCGGTAATACAGGACAAAAAACTGGTGGATAAATGGAAAGCTGAGTTGCATTAGAGACGTTGTTGTAACTATATATCCCTTGATAAATGACTATACCTATTGGAACAGTGTTAACGCAAGGCTCTTGTCCAGGTACATCTGAGACGTTTATATCGATTTTATAGTTTGTAGGATTTACAATTCTCACCTCTATGTGTTCGTCTTGTCCTTCTATGATGGAACGATTAGCGTGGACTATAACGTAAGTTCTTGAATTCTGGGAATTGTTTTCGTTATTGTTTGTCTTGAAATTTTCCAAGCTAATTCCATGCGCTAAGAAATAAAGGAAGGAAACCGAAGCTATTATCACGGCAACTACGAGGATGAAAGCTCTCTTTTTCATGTTTTCTGCCTTTTTCCAAAAATATTAATAACCTTTTTCATAAGTCCATTATAAAATATAAATAATTGAAGGTTAGTTTAAGGCTTAATAACTTTGCTAGAATGGAAAAGAGATATGTATAAAAAAAGGAATGAGATATTAATGCATGAAATCATAGGTGAATATTTTCGTGCATGTCTCCTTCCACTCCGTTCCAGCCGTTAACTACCATGCCCTTAAGGACAAGACTTCCTGCTTCAAACCTTCCCTTGCTAACGGTATAGGGCTGAGCCCCACAGTGATGGTCGTTCCAGCACAGAACACTACCTGATTAGTTGGGTGTCCACGAAGGGACTTCAGATGTAGCTGAGACGTACCACATAGACTCTCCGTTCCAAGGCATATCGGCGACAGTTAACTCCGTCGGTAACTGTAATTGATAGAATATTGTAGACCTCGATATTTAAATATAAAAAGACTATTCACCCCTTCATGAGGGTCTTCCGCCCCTCAACCTCCATCAAGATAAAGCTTCACCTTGGCCTAAGCTCACTTCCAAGCCGTTTATCAAGAAGAACATGTTTATGATCGAGTTGACCTCTTCCCTGTTCTTACCTGAAATAGTCCACGTTATCCCTTCCGGGGTGAAGCTTACCTTCACGAACTTGAACCCCTTGTCGGAGTCTCCCCATAGCCTCGACGGTAGCGGAAACCCCCACATCGTACTTGAGCATGTACACCACCTTGTTCCCTTACCCCCAGGAGGATAGTTTTTTCTTTAGCTAGAGGATTATTATATCTGAAGTGAGCTAATGCATATCTCCTCCACTTCCCTTTCCTTTTTTCACGTATACCCCTGCCTCAGTGAACATATCTAAGAACATGTGGGAAGGACCAACCAAGACTGAAGCCACAGCCAACCACCACAAGTAGTACCCTAAAAAGTATCCCAACAGCAGAAAAGGTATTGAAGGTAGTAATCCCCATACCACCGGGTAGTTCACTTTGCATCTATAATTATACGTCTCTGTTTTCTCATTTTTGTTGCCTTATTTTTCTATAATGTTCTTGCTATTCAAGAGAGGAGCGAAGATCTTCGCTCCTCTCTTTTTCCCCTTTTTCACTTATTCGGTGGAGAGATCTTAAACGTGATTTTTACATTATTATTTTTTATAAGAAGTGTACAGAAAAGTCGTCCCGAAAAGACAACGAAAAGAAAATAATTATAATATATCGATTTTACGTTTAAGAGATTATCTAATTTGGACGTTTATATTTAAGCTTTAGATTGTAGAATCCTTATATAAATCATGGCAAAAAACATCCTTATTATGATAAACTCAGGAAAGGATCAGAAGCCTAAGATTTTAACTGGCTTAAATTTAGCAGTTGTTGGAAAGCAGAAGCACCTATTTGATGATATTAAAGTCATATTCTTCGGACCAAGCGAACAAATGATTGCAGATGGAGATCCTGAAGTTATGGACATGATCAAGAAGTTATCTGAAATGGGAGACAAGCCAATGGCGTGCCAAGTAGTATCTGACAGTATGAAGATAACAGATAAACTGAAGGCAGTTCAAACATTAAACGTAACTATGATAGGACCTGTACTTGCGGACCTTGTATCCAAAGGCTATGAAGTACTGAATTTCTAAAACATTAACTTAATCTTTTTCAAAAATAAGATAGCATGGTATATATACGTTGGGCATATATTCTATATACAGATATATATAGTATAAATTTCTTTTTTAGCCTTCTCTTTTTTCTTATAAAAACAAAATATTGTATATAAAGATATAAACATATTTCTTTTGTATGTATTAATTTGAAACAAGTAAAGGAATAAACGACTTATTTCCTTAGACGGATCTGGTTAACTCTTTAACTATCTCGTCTATTAGAAATCTAATTCCCTTACTCTTCACGTTTTCCTTCACAACCGTAGGATCCTTCCATTCCCTTCCCTTCTCAAGTTCTTCCGAAGCCCTTTGGTCGCCGTGAAGAAATAGTATGGAGCCGTAAACTGTATGCAAAAGAGGAGAGTAAGGATCTATCGACACGGCTCTCTCACTCTCCTTTATGGCTCCTTCTAAGTCTCCTTTTAATGCCTTCGATATGGAATTCCCTATTAACCAAGGAATGAAGTTAGGTGAACCTACCCTTTCTTCTTCCCTACCGTTTATCACAATATCCAGAAAGTTGGCTATCAACGACGCTCTTTCATCGTTAGCTTGCTTCAGAGTTGAGATAGACTCTTGGATCTTTCCCTTTCTCACCAGAAAGAATGCCTTCTTTAAATACCCATTAAGAGAAGGTTTAGCCATGATGGATCTTTCCACCAGATCCTCAGCTTCCTCAACGTTTCCCATGATTTCCATGATGTCTGATTCCTCCAACATAATTTCTGGATCCTCAATTTTCTTTAACGCAGATATCGCTTCCGTCCCTTTACCCATCTTTAGGTAGGTCATGGCAATCTCGTGGTATAACCTTTTCACGTTTTCCATTCCCATCTTTTCGGCTTCATTGAAAGAGTTAAGAGCTTCGTTCAGTTCACCTCTTTCCCTTTGACATATACCCTTTAGCAAGAGTAACTCTGGTGATTTCTCTCCTTTCTCTAGTTCTCTCTCTATCAAGGAAAGAGCCGTGTCATATTTACCGTAGTATATCAAGTCCTCTAAATACGCTAAATCCATGACTTTCACAATATACTGTGTTATTCTATATTCTTAAAATGTAGATATAAATTACGGAAGGGAATTTTCCCTAAAGCCTAAAGTTGAAAATTATTCCGTAAACTTCCCTTTCCTTATTTTCTCTTTCTAATTTCTTTTACTTTCTATGTGGAAGAGATACTGGGAATGGATCTATCTCGAAGGTTGGTTCACCTTCCAAATTTACCCTTATCAACTTACACCCTTCACATGGGGTCTTAGACTGCGGTGGCTTCAACATGTCTCCAGTAATGAGACTGAAAACTGCTCCGTGGAAAGGACATATCACTGTATCGCCAACTATCTCAGCTTCGTCTAATGGCCTTCTCTTGTGAGGACACCCAGAGTACCAAGCGTAAATCTTATCGTTCTTTTCTAAAGTTATCACGGAAAATCCTTTCACCTTGATTACTTTAGGATGAGACAAGTTAATCTCAAGTTAACTGAATATGCAACTATATAAAAATTAGTTAGTTAATAGGATGAAAAATACGTGTTCGTACAAACGATAATTTTTCGGAAATTGTTGAAAAAGGTACCCTTTCATTTTTAAGGTACATAACTGATTAAACCACATGAGAGTTATTGTATTCGGAGCAGATGGATATCTGGGTTGGCCCCTTTCTCTTAGGCTGGCCTCGAGAGGACATGAAGTTTTAATGGTAGATAACCTTTTCACGAGAAGGGCAGTCACGGAGGTAGGATCGGATTCAGCCTTTCCCCTTCCTGAACCTTATAAAAGGGTTGAAAACGCAAAGAAGGAGGCAGGAGTGGAACTTAAGTTCCAAATGGGGGACGTGAAGGATTACGAATTCGTGGAGCAAACCATAAGGGATTTCAAACCAGATGCCGTGGTTGACTTCGCTGAACAGAGATCAGCGCCTTACTCAATGATAGACGTTTATCATTCAGTATACACTGTTGAAAACAACGTGAGGGGAACAATAAACCTGATCTATGCAATTTCCAAGGTAAATCCTGACATTCATTTCCTGAAGATGGGTACAATGGGAGAATATGGTACTCCTTCATATCCAATCCTGGAATCTCCAGAAGTGGAGGTAGAGATAGGTGGAAAGAAAGACGTTATATCCTTCCCCAAGAAGGGAGGAAGCTATTACCATTGGAGCAAGGTGTTTGACACGTACCTGCTTCTCTGGTCCTTGAAGGATCTAGGTAAGTTGAACAGAGTGACCGATATAATGCAAGGACCAGTTTACGGAACAAGAACTGAGGAGATAAAGAGCGAGGGAGTGAGAACCAGGTTCGACTTTGACGAGGTATGGGGAACAGTTGTAAACAGATTCTGCGTGGAAGCCGTGTTAGGAATGCCTCTTACGCCTTACGGAAAAGGAGAGCAGAAGAGAGGGTTCCTTTCGTTAGAGGATAGCATGAGGGCACTCACGGCATTGCTGGAGAATCCTCCAAATGGGTATAGAGTTGTAAATCAAATACATGAAGTTTATTCGGTAAACCAAATAGCTGAGATGGTAAAGAAAGCGGGCCAGTCGTTGGGATTGAACGTGGAAGTTCAACATGTGAAGAATCCCAGAGTAGAAGCTGAAGTTCACGAATATGATGTTGAAAGCAAGGTTCTTCCACAGTTAGGTGCTACCCCTGTTAAGAGGATGGATGAGGAGGTGAAGCTCATTATCGAGGACTTAATACCTTATAAGTCAAGGTTAGAGAAGTTTAGGAATTCTATAATGCCAAGAACTGACTGGAAGAAGGGAAGATAAGACGCGTATATACATGTACAATGTCATAGTATTAGAGTATGTAGTAACATATATGCGTAAATATGCATGTAGGTACATATAATATCCTTCCATGCTTTCTAGAGCTAGAGAAAAGATGGAAAATTTTGAACGTTATGGTGGAACTAAGAGAAAATAAGAAAAAAGAAATCATAGAACTTAATAGTATAGATAGAAGGTATTTTTATAAAGTGTAAAATTAGATCAAAAAATGAAAGTAAAGTTAGGGTTAGACGAAAAAGGAGAAAACCATAAAGCCTAGAGGTCCATGTAAATAACAATGGATAAAACCTTTCAGGGCGTAAACGTAAACCTGCCTCTTCTGGCTCAATCCATTGATTTTTACCTTCAAGGTAAAGGTTATCATACACAAAATTTTGTGAGCGGAAACTCAGCCGTGGTGCAAGCCAAAAAGACGGGTCTATTGAGGACAATTTTCGGCGCAAATAGAGCCTTTACAGTTAGAATGACTGGTGGTCAAGGATATCTAGACGTGAATATAGGATTGGCAGATTGGATTGTAGGTACTTCAGTTGCCGAGGACGTGATTACTTACTTAGTTCTAACTCCACTAGCTGTCGTAGAAGGTGTTGAAGAGCTTTGGAATCTTGAAATAGAAAGACAAGTTATGAGTGAAATAGAGAGGTTAATAGGCACAGGTCAAGTTACCATGCAGGGATATCCTAACCAGCCCTATCAACAAAACCCATATCAACAGCCTTACCAATATAACAATCCTTATAACAACCCGTATCAACAACCCAATCAGGGATACACATATCAGAGGAACTGTCCTTCATGCTCATCCCCTCTACCTCCTAATGCTAGGTTCTGTCCTTCCTGCGGTTACAAGTTATATTAAAACAAGCAAAACGCTTTTCTTCTTTTTCCCTTTCTTTTCATCCATTTCTGTTGATTTTTAGTTAGAGTTTAGAGTGAAAAATTCTTTTTATATGTTCACCATTTCCACCCTTTAAATAAAAGTTCTAAATCCGAAGAGGCTCAATTTCGCTTAGTGTAAAAAGAACGAGAATAGAAGAGTAAACTAATTCTCTCTCACGGATGGGGGGGGGAGGTCCCTGGCGAAAAAAGACTAAAAACTTTATACAAAATAAATCTATAGTACCTTTCCTCGTTAAACTGAGTTATACCACGTTAACTCCTCCGTGTTCTCACTCATCCTTATGAAAGGCATGGCATGATATAACGCGTATGTGCTGTTTCCAGCATTCATAAAAATGTAAGCAACTAACGATGGACCGTCATAGTATGCAGCTTGGTCCTCCAACAGAGGTACCTCGTTCTCCATGTACTTCTGTATTGAAGTCTCAACCAAGTTCTTAGAAGTGGAGTTGAGCTGCTTTAGGAAATACTCGCTGAAATTCATAGCCAACTTTGCATAATAGTTGGCGAAGAATCCATAATCATACACCAGATTAGGGTTCTTCATTACATTAGTTAACAGCGTCACATTACCGTACTGAGAGCCAGTTACTGCATCGTAGTATTCAGCTGCGTACATATCTACCAAGAAACCGTTATATACTCCTTGGTATAAGCCGTAGCTTGTTATAGTAGGTCCTGCACTTATTGATTCACTTAAGCCAGCCCAGGCCAAGGAATCAATTTTGTCGGTCATATTTCCGTGGTATAAATACTCTGCCTCTGCTGCTGTTTCAATTGCCCATAAGTTTCCGCTCTCCTGAGCCTTTAGTGCAGCCTGATCTATGGGGAGCGAAGTTCCATTGTAAACAGCCTCAATTGCGAGTGTCATTGGATTGTCGGGCAAGTAGAATTGATAATACTGTCCTTCATTGGCTAACTTCTGTGCTTCGCTGAAGTAAGAAGAAGCCTTCTCCTTAGCCGTGGAGTTAGCGTGAGAATAAAGGGATTTATAAACCTCCAGCATGTAGTTGTAACCTGAGCTAAGGTTAGCTTGGAAATCTATGTATCCATGAGGGTTAGGTAATCCTTGAGACGTTTCTATTTGATAAATTTGGGGGATATCACATACCGTGTATAAGGTCTCGTTGTGAGCCTTAGCGTATTCCTGAGCCATCTGATAGTTCTGTCCCTCCGCTAAAGCCATCATCTTAGGCACTACCAAGTAATATATTCCTCCTTGGTTTAGCTGCACAATTCTCTGATAAACTACTCCAGTGGAGTACATGTAACCTTCCAGACCTACGTCACCAAGGAAATACATAGACTTGTTCAAGTAAGATTCCTGCCCTAACATGGAAGCTAGGAACATAACGGTTGCTGAGTCAGTTTTTACTGCACCTCCTACGTTTATTGTTGAAGGGGCCGTGATATATAGATAATAGTCATATGATGAGAGCGGCTGTCCTGCGAACATAGAAGCTACCACTGCTGCACCCTTAGCTCCAGCCAAATATCCGTTTCCTGAGTTATACAGACTTCCTATGAAAACTCTCCCGTTACCTAACGTCACATAACCGTACTGAGATGCTATTGTATGTGCAGGAAAGACAGGATTAATCAGATAATCCTCGCTATTTCCTACACTTGCGGGTGGATCTCCAGCGTATACTTCTACCGTAGACGAGGTGGAAGTCTCAGTTACAGCTGTTACATCACTAGTGGACATTACTGCAGAGCTTTTTTGACCTATAAGAAAACCGCCTACGGCACCTACAACTACAAGTGCTACCAAGATAATTAATAAAATACTTTTTTTAATTTCCATAGCAAAATAAGGAAATAGTCATTTCTTAAACTTTTTCCCATATCACAACAATAAGTGAAAATGGATTGCAAGCCTTATAAACCATGAAGAAAAGGAATTTAGACAATATAAGCTACTATATAAGTCAAGTTAAGATAGTCTCTCTTACTTTATCTTAGTGTGGTTTAAGGGAGTGGAAGATTCTATCTATAAGGGGATAGATATACCTCTTTATATTCAAATATTAGAATCTATAATATTCTATTAATAACGGTTAATGATAGAACTAGTGTTACAGAGACACCTTGGAAGGGTAGGAGAAACATGCCTCTGATCTATTTGATGTAATATATGTGACATTATGACAATTCACTCGGCACTCTGAGTGGAGTGACCTTCAGTGCAGAGCTTCACTCTCTTTACGCAATGTGAAGTCATGAAGCAGGAAGCCTTATCCGTTAGGGTAAGGTAGTTCATAAATAAAAAAGAGAGAAGGGAGAGCTAATCATTGAGCTGAGACATTCCTTTCCATTTTATTCTCAATTTTTTCTCTTTGATGGTTAGAGATCAAGAACATCAGAAGGCATGCCATTAAAGGAGCCAGCATGTACGTAGTTAGTGGTACTGAATCAAATATCACTGTTCCGGCTAAAATCGACAGTGCACCGAAACTTAGAGCTTTATCGCTTTTTCTAAGACCTAACGCTACACCTAGAGTTATGAAGGCTATCAAGAAGATGATTGGAGGCATCCAATCCCTTATACCTAAAATGCCAAAAATATACGGGAATGCTACTCCTATTGCGAAACCCCATCCAGGAATTACATTCAGCAATGTAGCTATGGCAACGAATGCACCTACCGAACCTAGGATAGAAACTGTCTTAAATGAAGTTCTCTTCAATTCAAGAGCTGTGAAAGCTATTCCAACTAACATGACGGAATATGCAATTAGATATCCACTGTATGCTGATATTATGCTCGCCATGTCATTTCCCATTCCCTGCGATAGCCAATCAAACCATAAAAAGGAGAATGCAAGTAGGTCTGGAATCAAGAGAACGTAAAAGGCTCTCCTTCCGCTTAGGTGAACTATATAAAGCGATGATGCAACTATCAGCAACACGTAAGCCATTGAGAACTGGTATGGAAGATTGAGGGCAGTGCTGTTTATTCCTATGTATGCATGTAGTAAATCCGCTCCAAGCGTAGACAGCAAGACAGAAGCTAAAAGGGCTCTAACCCATCCCTTAGTTACGTATATGCCCCAACCTAAAAGTATAGGTTGAAGGAACAACAAGAGAGCGTAAGAAGACCCCCCAACAATGTACATGAACCTCAGGGCTGGCTCTATAGTGTTTATTGAAATGCCTGCCAGCCCGAAGGGTAAAACTGAAACTAGAAACTCCCTATTGAAAAAGAGCTCAAGAAACTCTGCTATTAGATAAACAATTAAAAAAGAGGAAATTAAATTAAAATCAAATCTTCGTTTTTCCATGTCCTGACACCTTCAAGAATGTCTTCAGGAAAGGTAAAGCTACGAGTCTAAGTAACGGGTACTTTAGAGTTTTCATTGAGAGTGGAACCATCGGTGCTATCAGGAGACCCATGAGCATTGGTAGCATTGCCACATAAGAGGAGGAAGAGGCTGGCTCTATGTACAAGTTGTACCAGAACGATATGGACTTAAAGTCAACAGATTCTCCAGCTCCTCCTTGGAATACAGCAAATGCAACGTGGTAAGTCTTGCCAGGAGATAGTTGAACTTGATAGTGGGATTCTCCTTGACCTCCTGATACACCCACGGTAGAGAACGTCCTCACGAACTCAGCGTACCAGTAAGTTCCAGTTTGAGTTTGACGATAAGTTATGCCAGTAGCTACCACGGATGGATTCCAGAGCTTAGATGCGTTGTACATGCCGTTCATTAGATCCCAAGTGTTATACTGTGGAGTGTTGAGAGCGGGGAAGCCTATAAAAGGTACACCGCCTATGTAGTATATTGAAGATCCGTTAACGTACGCATCAGCTATTATCCCCTGATCCTTGAGATAACCTAAGTTTAGTGGGTCATTATACGCTGCATAGTGGGCATAAGGTGGTGTGGAGTTCCTGCTGAACAGAGTTGGTCCTGGATAGCCGAAGTCTTGGGTGTTATTAGCCCTAGGATTATCGTTTAATACCCATAGCTCGTCTTGACCTGCAGATATTGCTCCAGAAGTACCAGGCATCATGTGTGGGGTATAGGCAATCTGATACCAATCGCTGGGAGCTCCTCCCAAGGACCATAATATGGCGAACCTTTCGGGGTACATGAAGGATGAGTTATAGAAAAGTGTAACGTATTTAGCAGTATCCTCAGGATAGAACTCATTATATGCATTCTGTCCCCAAGTTGTGTCGTTGAGACCCATCTTCACGAACTGAGATATACTAGTAATCATGTGACCGCTGTAGTTGAGGTCTAGGGAAGTTATCACTATTGGATTGCCTCCGTTCAACGGATGTCCTCCAGGACCAGTAGCGCCTAGAATTTCTCCCACTAGTTTACCGCTCTGGTTTACTGCGATAATCTGTATTGGATTAGCAAGAGCCTCGCCCGGTGGATATTGTATTTGGTCTTTAACGGGTATACAATTGACAGACGCTACGCTCTCGTTGGACTGCTTATACGATACGTTGACTACCCACCAACCTGCATGTTCTACTGAGAAAGGTTGCCATAATTTGCCCGTAGTTGTAGTCTCAGGACAAGCCATCCAGGAGATATATCCATGATTTCTAGCCTTCATTAATATCATAATATAGGGGACGTTGTCCACATATGTCCACGCTGCCTTCACGTAGACGAAGTGGGTATGTCCTGAAATTCCTCCTGGTACTGGCACCGTTGGTACTAGAGGTACACTAGTCCATGGAATAGTGCTCCAGAAGGACTCAGATCCAGGGTTTCCCAGATCGGGAGATGCGTTGGGAACATAGTAAGCTGTTACCGTACTTGTAGCTTGAGCCGCAGAATTAAGTACGAAATCAGCACCGTATGAAGCGAGCAGAATAGCGATCACAACTATAGCTCCAACTACGAGGAGTTTAGTGTACCCATTAGCCATTTACACCACCACTTTTGTTTTCAGTTCTTTGTAATTCTACTAAAGAGATCAAACCGCCTGCTCCGAAAAGCAGTATAGCAAGTCCAAAGAAATTGATAAAATAGTTGGGAGTTGAATTCCCAGTTATCTCAATCATTCCGTTAACATCGAATTGCTCTCTAGGATACACAAATGTTGTTGTTCCGAAGATAAAAAGGATTAAACCGACTATTACAAGGAGTATAGATATATATTTTAAACTATCTTTTCCATTCATTCAAACCACCTCAAACTGTTCCATTAACTACGTGAGGATCCCATTCCCCACTTGGAAGAACTCCTCCCGTAACTTCTTTCGCCAGAGTAACATTTTTTAGGGAGAAGACGAGGCAGAGTTCCTATGCTTGAGATATACTCTACATTTACCCTCATGGTTTTCTCCTTCGTGTTAGCTGGAATTATGACGTTGATAATGTTGGGGGTTGCTGAAAACGATATTGTGGACGCCTTCGGTCTAAACATGATTCCAAGGATTGAGTTAAGGCTTCTTTTCATTGTAATGCTTTACGTTATTTTCCTGGGCATTCTAGAGGGATTTACCTTGTATACTAATGGAATGTTGATATCCCTTGATGCACTTCCTTACCTAATCCTGGTAGCTTATCCAAAGGGTGACAAGGATGACCACCGAGGGTTTTAGAAGCTTAGTTTATATAGTGGAGATCATTTTCGTTTTCGTGTTCCTTTATCTCTTCGATATACTATATATCAAGAATGGTATAGCATATTACGGAATCCTAGCCTTGGGAGTTGCGGTATCGCTTTACTTAGGTTATCTGTTAGTCAAGAGTGTTCAGAAATATTTCAATTATTAACCTAAAAGTAATTATAACACGGCATATTTTTCTGAGTTCATTAGGTTAGAAATGAAGAATAGGCAGAGGATTTTTATGCGTTTTTAACTGATCGTCAGTTTCTTCAACACATCTAAGTCTTACATAGGGAAGCAAGTAAATATAATAATCTAGAGAGAAATACCAGAATCTTATCATATTTCTTATAAAAAATCAAATATAATAAAATTATCTATATATATAAAATATAATCTCTTTTTATTTATTTATTTACTACTATCTTGCTTTTCATATAGTTTCATTAACTTCATGTAATACCTTGTGGGTTGGTCTTCCTTCCAGAATAGTCTTGCCGTAGGTAGTTGTTTCCTTATATTCCCTAGAAAGTATGAATTTCCTGAAGGTTTCCAAGTCTTCCCATTCCGTGTAAATCATGTACTCGTTAGGTTGATCTACTCTCTTATATAGCCTAGCTTCACGGAATCCTTTAGTTGAACTAAGGAAAGACCTAACCTTGGAAAAAGTCTCCTCAAATTCCTTCTCATGTCCCTCCTTAACCTTGTAATAGAAACCGACGTTTATCATAGCACTATATTATAACATTTGAAGGTAAAAAACTTAAGTTTTAATATAATTTTTTCATTTTAGTAAAAGAAAACTTGTTAATGGAACAATAAGCTTAGATTATTGGAAAGAAATCGTTATAACTTTTCGATATATTTATGGAGATCTATCTTAGAATAGAACCATAGACTTCCTAGATTAATAATATAATTAATTATATTAGTGAGTTTTCTTTATCGAATTAGCTCTTCTAATATTCGAATCAAAAACACAATATCTTCTTAAATTTTATGGTAGTATATACCAATCTTTATTTAAAAGCTTTGGAGAAGTAAGAACGAATTAAAAGACATAAGGAGCGAGATAAAGAAAAAAGAATAGGATAAAACAGTAGCATTATGAAATAATTTTATACTTTAAGAGAGATTATTTCAATCCAATCTCAACTAAAAAGGTTGTCTGAGCACATCTACTTTTAAATTTTTGACGTCTATAACCTTTCCTTTAAACTTGACAAAATCTATCATAGCTCCTATTTCGGTTGCATAAATTGACATTTCCTCTCCAAGTAAACAGGAAAGCTTAACCACGTCGAATACGTTTCTGAGAGAATGCTCAAGTAAATCCTCTCCGTATCCTGCAGTTACTATTTCCATGCTATTCAAGTTATCCGTTGTAGCGTAATCAACTACGAAATTCATTATTCTATCTTCCAATTCTCTTAAAAATTTCCTGTGAATTACAACCACGGTGTCCCTAGTAACTACTGTATCATCAGCGTAAGTATCTCCAAACATCTCCTTAACCATTCTCTCCTCTGCTTCTCCCTTTACAATGGATAAGGATGGTATTCCTTTAATTAACTTATTCCACGTCTTTTCATAGAGTTCATGTAACTCCTTATCATGATGGGATAACATCTCCATCAAATCTATCATTAGAGAGGTAGACTCCTTGTACAAGTGTGGATGGCCTAAAAGCATAAAGGATAGATTCATGCTATACAGCGACGAGAATAAACCGAACTTGAGGATTTCCTGTTTTCCCTTCCTAGAGATTATTGCAGTTGAAGAAGTTCCCATCTCGGTGACGGGCAGATCAGGGTACATTGACTCTACTATAGCTTTCACTCCTCCCTTATGGGACACCATGACCTCCCTTGTGGGTGAAGGCTCTATAAATTTCCTATCAAAGGTATACATGACCGGCTTTACCTTATATAGATAGCCTGACAAGAAGAGCCTATTCTCTAATGTCGTCTTCAGATCAACGTTAAGGGAGCTTCCCATTAGTACTAGATAGTCAACGTCAAGGATCGAAAACGTCACTTCCTTCAACATAATTACCTTGCTTAATAGATATGACAGAAATTTGATTAACTTGTATGGCCGTAACCAAAGAGATACTTAAAAGAACTACTGCGATAGTCAAGGAAAAAATCGCTAAAGACAACTTCATTTCCAAGTTGAGTTGTTAATGACCAAGTTTAAAAAAGTTAATAAATAAACGCAACACTTTTCTATTAATTTCTAATCTTAAATTAAATAGTTATTTTTTAATTTTTACTTTATAATGATTTTAATTATATTATTGCTACTTTAATAAATTACAAATAGTTTGCTTTTTTTATTATGTCTAAACCGAATTTGGAATTTAAATTTAACACTTGTAGATCTTCTACCGACCAAATTCTCATACAATTAAAATAAGCAGTCGTTCTGTAATAAGCACAAAATAGAAGGAAAACGTTTTTTCTTTATATTCATCAAATAATCAAGTGGTTACTCTAGAAGAGGTTAAAAACGCATTTAAACCCAAGTTAAAACCTATAGAGTGGAGAGGAGATTCTCTCTTACTTTTAGATCAGTCTCAATTACCATTTCAGAAAACTTGGATTGAGTTAAGGGATCCAGAGGGTGTATCTTCAGCTATTAGGAATATGCAAGTAAGAGGGGCTCCTGCCATAGGTATATCTGCATCTTACGGAATGGTTTTATCTGTTAATGGATCATCACTTAACGAAGCGTTAGACAGCATGAAAAGAGCTAAAATTGTACTGGATTCTGCCAGACCAACAGCTGTCAATTTGTCTTGGGCTACTTCCAGGATGCTTAACCTCGCTAATAACGCAGTGGAACAAGGCGATGTTAAAAACGTCAAAGAACTGAGGGACCTCATGGAGGAGGAGGCTAACCAAGTATTCCAAGAGGAATATGAGGCAGAGCTCAAAATGGGTTTGTATGGTCTTGAAAAACTGAATAGCGGTGACGCCGTCTTAACTCAGTGTAATGCTGGAGGGCTAGCTACGGGTACAGGTCTGGGAACTGCGCTAGCTCCCATGAAGCTCGCTCATGCGCTGGGTATGGATATATCCGTGTTTGCGCCGGAGACTAGACCTTGGTTGCAAGGAAGTAGGTTAACCGTTTATGAACTAATGGAAGATGGAATCAAGACGACTCTGATAACTGATACTGCAGTAGGTCTAGTGATGTATAAGGGAACGATACAGTCGGTTATGGTAGGAGCAGATAGAATTCTAAGAGACGGTCATGTGTATAACAAGATAGGAACTTTCAAGGAGGCAGTTATTGCTCACGAAATGGGAATTCCTTTCTACGCTTTAGCTCCAACCTCAACCTTTGACCTTAAGAGTGAAGAGAAGGATGTAAAGATAGAGGAGAGGGATCCTAACGAGGTGAGGTTCCTTAGGGGAGTTCCAATTGCACCTGCTGAAGTTCAAGTTTATAATCCAGTGTTCGACGTCACACCTCCGAAATACGTTACAGGGATAATTACAGAGAACGGAATCATATATCCTCCATTCGAAAAGAATGTACGGAAAATAGTACAAAGGTAATTTTTGTTAAAATTGCTTTAAAACAAGAAGATTTCATAGTAACATGGTATAATTAGGCAGAACTCGACTTACCTTTCGTCTCCATTCAATCAAATTTCATTAACTGATAAGTGATAGCTCACACATATTGAAAACGGGACTGAGTGAACTAAGCTTGATTTGCCGAGGAGTTTATACAATTACTTAATTTATGGTACTGAATCTCGTTTTAGCTATAAGGTATTTTACAAGATACTAAATATCTTCTGTATCTTTACCTAAAAAATTCTATAGAAACTTTATTTAATTAAATATTAAAAAATTTTCTTTTCCATTTTATATATATGTTTTAAACCTTATGCTATAGTTTTTCTATTATTATCTATATAACTTACTTTAGCAATTTGAAAGAGATTTATTAAAGTTTATACTACCCTTTGATCCTGAGGTAACTCATCATATTTCTTGAAGGTTAGATACCAAGTCTTAGCGTTTGGTAACTTCATCCTTATCTGAGCTTCATCGATTGTAGATGGAGCTGGAACTATAACCTCCTGACCTGGTTCCCAGTCTACTGGTAGAGAAACCTTTGCCTTATAGTTTACAAGGGCAGCCTTGGTTATTCTCAAGAGCTCCTCTATTTTTCTGCCATACTCGATAGGATAATAGGCCATAAATCTGATTATGCCTTCTGGGTTAACTAAAAAGACTGCTCTTATTGTAACTCCTGAGGCTTCATCAATTATATCAAGAAGTCTAGCAAGCCTCTTATCTGGATCAGCTATTAAGGGAAACGGAACTTGTATTCCATATCTCTCTTGGATATCCTTTAGCCACTCTATGTGGGAATAGATGCTATCTACACTCATCCCAACTAACTCCACGTTGAGTCTCTTGAATTCTTCATAGACCTTTGAGAATCCCACAAACTCCGTCGTGCAGACTGGAGTAAAGTCAGCTGGATGAGCGAAGAGGAATAGCCACTTACCTTTCTCAAATACATCCCTATAAAAATCGAGGGGACCTTTTGTAGTTATCACTTGGGTTTCAGGGAACTTTTGATATAGCTTCATTTAATATAACTTGGAGAGAACACGCCTAAAAATTGAATGTTTTGTGCAATTTTTGCATATAACTTGAGTTACTATATTTACGAGTTCATTCTCCTTATTTTTGAAAGATACAACAAGAAGTTTAAATTTACCGCATCTTCATTCTACTTATGAATAGAAGAGACCTTCCCTGTTCCGCTAAACTTGTACTAAAGATAATTGAAGCAAAGGGAAAGGCAACGTTCAAGGAACTTCTACAGGAATCGTTACTGCCAGAGAGAACTCTGAGAGAGGCAATTAGATTACTCATTAAAGGTGGGTTCATAAAGAGAGGAATTTGCCTAAATGATACAAGAACCAGAATATACGAATGTATAAAGGTTGAACGAGAGGGGAATATAGGTCCATGATATATCAATATGGCGTTAATATTACGGAGAAATATTTAAAAATCAGCTCAATTAAACGTTTTAAAGAAGCGCATAAATGTTTATAATTTTTATCTGATGACTAATATAAATTACAGAGAAAATTAACTTATCTACATTTTCTCTTACTTTCATTATGACGCTCTGGAACTATAGGATCAGTTACATCGCATATATTGTTAAGGTTTTATGTCTAAAACTGGAGTACTATCAAAGGCGTCAACTCCAACTAACTTTATAGTATGTTACCTTTTCCTCTTTAATGACTTAAACTGAAACCCTATTGGATTAGGTCTATTCTGAGATCTAGTTGAAAAACTCCAATAAAGGTATCTCTATCCTTAATTAGACCTCTCTCTTAGCTAAATGAAGTGATATGTTAAAATGAGGTGAGAGAGCTTTTTTATAGCTAAGAGTCGTTCTCTATAAACTCTGGCTTGATTATTATACCTACATAATCGTTCCTTGAGGATACTCCCTTCTTCCTTTTTTATAAAATTTAAATAATTGAAACAGCAATTCATAGTAAATTTGATAGCTTAATCGCTTTAAGTTTACTAATAGAGATTATTTCCTCGCCTATTCATCAAGATTATGGTTCGTTCTAATGAAAAAAAGATATTTTATCTTTGACTATATCGCCTAATTATATACAAAAAGAAACTTTCTATTTCGATATCTAGTACTATATCTTTCATGATCTTAGATTTCAATCTAGTGCTATATCATAATCACTATATATTAATTTCGGATATAACCTAAGAGAAAACTATAGCTTTAATTACCTTTCTTTCCTTTACTTCTTGAAGTAATTTTCGAAATTCGTAGAGTTTATAACGATGCGTAACTATCTTTCTTACATCTACTTTTCCTTTTCTGATAAAGTATAATGCCTTTCTAGTGTCCTTATCGTCTGCGGAGTTACTGAGAACTATGGAAACTTCCCTATTGAATAGCTCACTTAAGTCATAATCTAATTTAGTTCCCTTATAAGGAGCTGCAAACAAGAGTACCTTACCTCCTCTCCTCACTGATTTCAAACCAGTAATTATTGCAGAAGGAGATCCAGAAGCTATAATTACGAGATCTGCTCCCTTTCCATCATTAATTTCCCTAATTCTCCTTGGTACATTCTCCTCGCTCGGAATTACATGATCAGCGCCCAACCTCTCGGCGTAATCCAACCTGAATCCTCTTGAGTTAGTTATTACGACGTCAGCTCCCATAGCCTTCACGGTCATTAAATGAAGAAGGCCAATAGGGCCAGCTCCAACAATTAGAACAGTATCGTCCGGTTCAACGTTCACTCTGCTAAGTCCTCTGATTACAGTAGAAAGGGGCTCTATAAGGGCGCCTTCCTCGTAAGATATATCGTAAGGTAATCTAATTACTCCTCCTTTCCTTATGTTCCATTCTGGGACAATGAAATACTCCGAGAATCCGCCCGGATATATATTAGTTGATCTATAATGGGAACACATTGTCTCGCTTCCTTTAATACAATATTCGCACTCGTAACAAGGAGTATGAACGTGAGGAAATACCTTATCGCCTTCCCTGAACTCCCTTGATTTGGATTCAACTACGACACCAGAGACCTCGTGACCTAAGTAAGGGGTAGCAGCGTACTGCCCACAAATCTTTTCCATGTCTGTACCGCAAAGACCTACGGCCTTCATTTTCACCAGTATCTCTCCGTCCTTAGGTCTAGGGATCTCCTCATGTAACTCGCTCAATTTTCCATCCCTTAACACATAAGCTAACATTGTTCCGTTAGTTTCAAACTTCCTAACATTTTCGGCTTCCATCCTTAATGCACCTCTCATATTTCTCATGGGGGTATTTATTCGCATTATATCCCTAGCATCTATAAAAAGTGATAAAGAATTGACTAAAGTTCTAAAATTCTTTAATCATACTTAATAATTTTAAATATAATGTTGTTTAACAATATCCAAAAGCCTTCCTTCCCTGATCATGTCTAATACCTCTAGTACTCCTTCCCCTGGACCTCCTTTCATTACGATGTCTGCCATTTTCTTTATTTCTGGTAGTGCATTTCCCATGGCAACCTTTACGTCAACGTTTTGAAAGAGAGGAATGTCATTCTGCGCGTCTCCTATTCCTACCTTTATTCCCTTAAACTGCATCATGTCGACTAAGTCCCTTATTCCTCTTCCTTTATCAACGTTTGACGCCATTACCATAGCGTCGTCAGTGTTCCATTCCACCTTTCCTCTACCCTGACTTACATCTTTCACTATTTTCTCTAAAAGTTCCCTTTTGTCAAGCGTGTTGTCCGCGAACATTATGGTTTCCCCTAAGGCATGATCAATGCCCTCTTGAGAGAACCTCCTTGAGATTTCGTCCATGTCTTGCAACCATTGCTTGCTTACCATGATGTGTTCTCCTCGATATAGTATCATTGAGCCGTTCTCTAATATCCACCCCGTTGGGACGAGGCCGTTGCTTAGCTCAAATACGCTCTTTCTTTTCACGCCACTAACGTTCTTCCGTTCCCTTCCTGTGACCACGAAGAAGAGGTTAAACTCACTATACGAATTTATCTCCTTGACTACATAATCCTCTATTATGAAGCCGTTCTCCTCAGGGGCCAATGTCCTGTCGAAATCGGAAAGTATCATTACTTTACTTGAGTCCATGATCTTTCTCTATACCTGCATCCATTATAAAAGCTACTATATATTTAGAGAAAATAATGAAGAAATAAATATTTAGAATATTCTTTTAACTTTGTATAATTTACTTTTACTAGTTCATTTGTATCTTTTATTATGATGAGGCCGAATTTTGTTAGTTTCTTCATGAGCCAAAAATAGGAACCTTTATCTTTTATTCATACTCAGGCATATCATGAGCTTAATACCTTCCCTTTATCTGGGTAAAGGAGATCCTTTACTATACTCTAATAAGGATTCTAATAAGGATATTATATGACGCTAATCATGTTAGAAAACTAAAATCATAAAAGGATAAGGTTTACAAGTTTGAGTTATTTAATAAATAATATAAATTTAGATAATTAAAAATACAAGATTTTTACATGTTTATGTTTTTATTAGCTATTTATCAGTATAATCCTAAACAAATGTCTCCTAGTTCACCAGTACACTATCTGCAATTTCAGTTTTGTTTTTATTAAATCGTGTAATTTAATCCTTAGCTATTACATATCAAATTGAACATTCTGATATGTCAATAATTATCATTGTCTTAAATAAAATAATAAGCTTTAATTCCCATCGGATTTATAACTTTAATCTTGTCTCATCATTTGAAACCAACTCTTTGTTTTTCTTTAACTAAAATTAAAACTATTCTAATGTTTATAACCTAAAAAACATCAAGATTTTTATATAATGATTTCCATAGGTTTTATCGGTCTAAAATGTCAGATATCAAATACGATGTCTTAGATAACTCTAAGGTCGCCTCCTTCCACAAGAGGCTCACGGTACTAGCTGCACTTGGACCTTTCACCGATGCCTTCAACGAATTCGGAGCTTCGGTTTCATTAATAGCAGTAGGTGTTCTGTTTCATCTAAGTGCATTAATGCTCTCAATAATCACTGCTGGATATTGGATAGGAGTAGCTGGAGGTGCCGTAGTAGGAGGTTTATTATCGGACAAGCTCGGTAGGAAGAATTTGTTCGTCTATGATACAATTGGAATGGCAGTGTTCGCTCTGCTTAGTGCAGCGTCAATAGATGGAATATCATTCTTTATATTCAGGTTCTTCCTGGGAGCCTTCATAGGGATAGACTATGCAGCAGCAGTACCACTAGTATCCGAGTATGCGCCTGCAGACACTAGAGGGAGATTACTGTCGATGGAGAAAGTGTTTTTCATGTTAGGCACAATAGCCACAGTAGGAATAGGACTAGGCTTTACTGCTTTGTATGGAACTTATTTGGCGTGGAGGGCTGATTTCATCATTGCGGCTATTCCACCAATTGTGTTGTTCCTCCTGAGGAGAAAGATGCCTGAGAGCATCAGGTGGGCAGTGGAAAGGGGAGACAAGAAGACAATTGAAAAGGTAGTTCAGGGTTTAAGGAACTGCGGTTTGGCTCCAGAGATCAACTTGGATGCAATAACTCCAAAGGGATACTCTACCATTCAGAGCGTAAAGACGTTCTTCAGCAAGACTTACAAAAGGCAGGTAGCATACATTTTCTGGATCGGTGCAGCTTACGCTTTGATAATCAATTTAGTCTCAGTCTACTCATCTAAGTTCCTGAGCGACCTAGGCGCGTCTTCAACTGATTCCCTGCTTGGGACTTTGACCATTGATGTACTTGGTACTTTAGGCGTATTGTTGACAGTCTTTACTGCGGACAAAATAGGAAGAAGGATGTTGGGAACCCTTGGCTTCGGTCTGACGGCAATTCCATCTTTGATATTGTTAATTGCATACGTTAACCACTTTCTCAGCATACCACTAGTCATAGGAATGTTCTCATTGTTCTTCTTTATCAACGTAGGACTTGTAGGAACCCTGCAATACGTTCCAGCAGCTGAGGTGTTTCCAACTAACCTAAGGGGGCTATCAGTAGGATGGGAGAAGCTCTTTGAGTTTGGACTGGCACTCCCTTCACTTGCACTGTACGCAGTACTTGGAATTGAGGATACATTCATATACGAGACCGCAATGTGTGTAATCGCTGCTGTGGTATACTACTTCCTGTCCTTAGAGACGAAGCAAATGACACTAGAACAAATTCAGGATAGATATGTAGGTGGAGGAGAAATATCCTATGCTAGCGACTTTGACGTGAAGAAACAAAGCGAACTAAAGGGACCTAGGAGTTTCAGCACTGAACTCGACAAGGATGACGATGGAGACAGAATAAATAGATAATAAAAGTGCTAATGACAGCTTCAACTTACTCTCAATTAAAGTTTTTCTCTTTTCCTTGTATTTCTCGTCTTTTATCGTCTAAGCTTGTTCATGTAAGAGGAATTAATAACAAGCTATAATAATCTCTCTTTATTATTTAAATGATGAAATTCATTGATTTATCATATATATATTCGAGTAGAATAACTCTTTAAGCTATATAAGGATAAAAACATGGAAGAAACTTATTGTTGTTTTTTACAAAATATTTCATTATTTTAATATTTATTTTTCTCTTTTTAGTCCATGTGATAGTATCACTCAAAGACTAGATTGACAAGCTTTTCATTTTATAACTTATTTATTTAGTTATTCTAAACCTAATAAAACGGTAACGACTTTCTCGGTTTTAGAACCATGATATATCAGAGAGCGTCTAAATGATTTAAATCAACTTTAAAAAGGATAATTTTTTTCTTCGTTAAATCGTATCTAAATTTACGATTTATAGTTTTGAATTATACCTTAAACAGTACCAAAACCACGGTGTATATTTAGAAAATTTTCTTTTTATAACCTAAGTTTTTTAAAACTTAATAACTTTTTATCGCTCTTTCTAAAAAACTTTCTAAAAAATTTAGGAAATATATTTAAGCTCTTTTAATGGCGATGAATAAATATGGATGTTTGTTTTAAAAAAGCTCGTAGACAAACTCTAAAAGATTTAGTTAACTAAACGATCACTATGAGAATAACGACCGAGTGGTTTCCTATAGTTTTAGGAACCATGGTTCTCTCCCTAACTTCTTGGATTGACTATACAGTGTTCAACATGAGTTTAGCCCTTCAAGTTGGGAAAGTAATATATTTTATAGCACTTGCGCTGTTTGCCTTAATATTAATAGGCTGGGCTTATGGGTACAGAGACATAAACAACATTAAGGAAGATTTATCTTCAATAAACAGAGTAGCGTTCTCTGCATTCATCGCAGTTCTAATTTTCGTATCAGGATTCTTTTACACAGTGTATATTTCTTATTCTCCAACAACGGTCATTGACCTCAGTTATCTATATTTCTTCGGATACGCACTGGCATTCGTGATAAACGTCGTAACGTGGGTGAAAATATATCTAGGGCAGAAAGTTACACCCAGCTATGCCTTACTGGTTCCATCAATAGCTCTCAGTGCAGACGTTGTCTTGGGAGCTCCAATTTTGCCTCCTTTCTCATACGTTTTGAAGGACGTTGGAACTATCTACATTTTGATGCTATTGGCTCTAGGAATTACAGTACTTCAATTCGTATTCTTAGGATCCGTGTCGCTTCTTTCCCACCTTCAAGGCACAAGGGCATATCCCACAGTGATGATCCCTCTAGGAGCGGCAAGTATAATTGGAATAAACGTACTTTCCTTTCCAGCTTATAATTATCTGGGATTATTTGACGTTCCTGAAAAGGCTGCTTTAGCAATCGGAGTCTCCTTGTTCGATTTCGAACTATGGAACTTGGTACTTGGTTTATTTATAGCAGTTAACAGGATTAGGGAGCCTCCATCCCTCATATCTTGGGCTTACGTCTTCCCTACTGGAATAGCTATGTTTTCGGCTTTTATGCTGTTTCAAATGACAGGAATATATACCTTCGTCGACTTCATTATTGCATTGAACATAGTCGTCGTTTTGCTTTATTCCTTTTCTGTCTTGAAGACGTTCCAGTTTATGAAAGCTATGATGAAAAATTCTACCCCACAGAAGTAAAGACTTAACCGCGACGTATAGAATAGGCTCAATGAGTAAAAAGAAGAGGAGAAGTATACTTTTTTCAATTAAATTAAATAAACTATATTGTAAGTCACTTTAGAATAGTTAATCCTGTATTTCAATAATAATTGTAATTAAAATATTTTGTGTATATATATTAAAAATTAATATAAAGAGAAAACAAAAATTGAAGTGATTGACGAAAAAGCGTCATGTGAAAAATAATAAATATCGACGACGAAAAGTATTTCTTTATGAATAAGTGGTTCATTGTTGCAATAATAGGAGTGGTGTTGCTAGCGATAGGCTTGGGGCTATCAATATACGGAACCGACTACTTGGGAGGAGTGGTTAGTTCCACGTTAAGCTCATTGAAGTCAGAGAGCTTCTCCTCTTTACCTCCTGGTAAATCGATATCGATAGTAGTTCCTTCAAATACTATTATGTTAGTTGCTTATAATTCAACAGCTCCCATAGAGTTCAATTCAACGATAACTCAAGCTAATGGAATATATCTCTCAGAGGTAACCTCTACTACAACACCTTCAGTATATTCTTTCACCAACAATTATACACATGCAGTTGACGTGAAGTACGTAGTCAAGACGATTGACATTAGCAAGGTAGAGATGGCTGGAATAGGCGTCATACTGGTATTTGTAGGATTAATAATTGCTATAATTGCAGGAATTATAGGAGTAATATCATATTTTAGAAAGAAGAGACAGACTGGAATGCCGCCGTCTCCACCAACGAATCCATATGGACCATAATGTAAATTTTAATAAAAAAGTTATAGAAGGTATTATCAAAAATATCTCTTCTATTCTTTTTAAATTGGTTGTGTGTTCTTTAATCTCCTTTGGTTAAGATATAATTTGTTACCAGCTAAGACTAAAACAAAAAATGAAGGACTACTTAAAGATTAATTATCTATCTAACTTTGCTACTAACGGCATAGATTTTTAAATTCATTAGATTTGGAAAAATTTGTTAGTCACAAATTTCATAGAGTTTAAAATGGAGCTAATGATAATCTCTATGTGAAACCTCTTCCGTGTATTAACAACGAGTTTACAGGAGCAATTATAAGAGGTACTGACGTTGTGTGGCTATCGTTCCCGCGATATGACTCTCCATCAGTTTTCTCCTCGTTACTTGACGAGGAAAAGGGAGGTCATTTCAGAATTGAGAGCGAAGTTGTATCACAGGAATACGTTGTACCCAACGTGGTTTCCACCAAACTGAAGGACGGAAGCGAGATCACTGATCTTCTTCTTTACGGAGATCATGGAATAGTAAGGAAGATCAAGGCAAATTCAGAATTGAAGGTTGAGTTATCTCCTTCCTTCTATTACGGTAGGAATGGAGCTAAGGTAAAGAAGGTCACTGACAAGGTGTTCCGTTTCTTCGATAACGGAACAGATTTCCTAGAGGCACACTTCCTTTTCGATGAGGTTAAGTACGACGGTTCTTGGTACGTTAAAGGAGAAGGATACATCTACTTGGGATACTTCAGTGATGAGAGGTTCGGGATATACGGAAAGAACGTGAGTTTCAACGTAGAAAGGGGATTCGATAGGACAATAAACTACTGGAAGAACCTGATGAAGAGGGAGAGAGGAAAGGGAAAAGTAGCTGAAGTAAAAATAGGCAACTTCACCGGAGATAAACTTCTTGACGCATATCAGAATAGCGTAGGTATGCTATTAGGGTTGATGTATAATCCAACCGGCGCTGTGGTTGGATCTCCAACAACCTCTCTTCCGGAAGTGGAAGGGGGAACTAGGAACTGGGACTCCAGATATGCTTGGGTTCGAGATTCATCAGCGGTAGCCGAGGCGTTGATAGCTACCGGATATGCCCAGGAAGCCAGGAGAATCATAGAATTCCTGTCAAGGATGGTTTCATTCGTCTCTAAACCATTCATGTATTCGCTTTACTCAATTGATGGTTCCTTGCCTCCAAAAGAGATAGAAATACCTTGGCTTTCAGGATACAAGGGTTCTAAGCCGGTCAGGATAGGTAATGATGCATTGGCCTTGATTCAACTAGACTTAGAGGGTTCGTTCATGAATGCATTCTACAAGTACTATGAGGCAACAGGAGACGATAACTATGTGAAAAATCACGCGGACATATTGGAATACGTTGCTGATTGGATTTCAGATAACTGGAAGGAAGGCGACGTAGGAATTTGGGAGGAAAGAGATACGAAGGCTCAAAACGTTCACTCCAAGGTTATGGCATGGGTTGCTTTAGATAGAGCAGGAAAGTTGATGAAGGCAATAGATAGGGACAACCCTTGGAGAGAAGCAAGAAACGAAATAAAGGAATGGATCATGGATAACGGAGTCGTTGAAGGAAAATTTGTCAAGAGGGTTGGAGGAAAAGAAGTCGATGCATCTCTTCTTACCTTGCCACTTTACGGTTTCATAGACGTAAAAGATGAGATCTTTCAGGCTACCTTGAGACAGATTGAGGAAACCCTATCTGTAGACGGATTACTTAAGAGATATAAGCAAGATTCCTTGGGCGAATGCATCTATCCATCAACCCTATCTTCCCTTTGGTTGGCAAGGATATACACCAAGTTGGGGAGACTAGATGATGCGAAGTTAATCTTGGAGAAGATACTCGAGGTGGGAGAAGGTTTTTACCTTGTTGGAGATAAAATCAACGTTAAGTCAAAGGAATTCCTAGGAAACTATCCTAACTCCTACGCTCAAGCTAACTTGGTTATGGCATTAGAGGAAATAGCCGAAAGGGAAAGTGCTGAGGATAAGGGGAAGAAGGGAGAAAGTAACAACAACAAAGCCAGTTAAAATTAGAAAAATACAAATAAGCGAAAAAATAGTGAAGCTAAGAGAAGAAGAGCTGACGCTGTAGTAATCATAGATAGGCTTCACCTTATTTTCTTTTGCGTTGTGTATATAAAATACAAAATCCTTTTTGTACTTCGTATTCTTTATGGTATCGCTAATCTTCATGAGAGATTTTGTCACGATAGAGAAGTCACTTAGATCTAAGCAATAATATGAGTGTACTTAACTCTCTTCTTACAAAAATTCATATATTCCTCTGTATGCTATTCCTCATTTTCCTTGGGTTTATACAGAAAGACATAATATACCTAACCTGCAGTTCTAGAAAGGCTTTCCTTTCCCATAACTGGTTTAAGGCAAAGGCTAAGCTAGATAAATCTTATGAACACCTGAGTAATCTCAGGGTAGACATATACATGAAGTTGTGGGGGGGGGGAAATACTTCGCTGAGTATTACAACGTCTTCATGACGGAGAACATTCACATGAGACAACTTGCTGGCAAGTCCCTCAGGAGGATTAGGCTCCATAATGTTGCTCTTTATGAGCTTCCTTACGCAAGTAAAATCGTTCTCAGTTCGCAATCACATCATAACAAGTTGTCTTTTAATTTTCCGCATGAAGAGTTTACATGAAGGTAATTGATTCAGCCCGGTGAAGAAGTATACAAGTTTCCTCCACTCATGGAAGGAAAAGTTAGAGAAAGACCTAATAGGTTCGTAGTAATTCTAGATGAGAATTATAAGTGTCACCTTCATGACCCTGGTAGACTAAAGGAGCTATTATATAAGGGAAACAAGGTTCTGTTCACTAATGTAGAAGGAGACAGGAAAACTAAATGTCAAATCGAAGCATGCTGGGACAACGAATGGGTTATAACAGATTCAAGCATTCACAATAAGATAGCCAGGCTATTTCTTCCTAAGGATGTTAAATCCGAGGTAAAGTGGGGAAGAAGCAGGATAGACTTTCAATACGATAATACTCTTGTCGAAGTAAAAGGAGCTTCGCTCGTAAAGAATGGAGTAGCCCTCTTTCCAGATGCTCCTACAGAAAGGGGAAGGAGACATTTGGAGGAACTTTTAGCTGCCAAGAAAAAAGGAATGGAAGCAAAATTAATGATTCTAGTAATGAGGAACGCCGAATGTTTCATGCCGAACGAGGAGACTGACCCCAAGTTTGCTTCTACTTTTAGAGAAACTTTAAAGGGAGGCGTTAAGGTTGAGATAAAGACGTTCTCGTTAAATGATAGGTCAGTAATCTACACCAAAGATATTCAGATCTGTCATAAACTAACCTGACTTCCACTTCACTCTAGAAGAGTTCTCCTCCCAAAGGTTTCATAGTTCCCAAAATCTATTGGGGATTACACCTCTCATTTGGTGGGACAGTCGACTCAGAGAATCATCCATATGAAAACGGGATTTGTCAAATTCCATTAATTCCTCAATCGAGGAGAGCATCATTGGCGCTACTAGCCGATGTCATGCAAGAGAAGTATTTAAACCTTGAGTAGGGAACTATCCCCGCAAATAGGCTTTTATCATCCCTCTGACTTCCCACTTTTTGTAAAAGACTTGAATTCAAAGTCTTGACAAGGAAACCGCCTTCATGGGAACTTCATCTTTCTAACCTCGAGATCACATTCGTGATGACAAAGTAGTTTACTTTAGTAAGAAGACCTTGAATGTTTTCATTTAAAAGGTTTCCAGCTTCTTCGCCTTCTGTAGAGTGATCCTCGAAGCAGCAATTAAAAGGCCCGTGTTAACAGAAAGCAGGAGATTTATCACGTAATCGATCAAGAGATTTGCAACGTAACCCTGATTGAAGTTTAGCCCCAGAAAATAGAGTGAAATTCTAGCAATGAAAAGCGTTGACCACAATAGCGTTATTGACGTAGGCCATTGATAATAAAGTTTTCCGTTCCTGTAGAAGAAACGGATCTCATTGTTTTCTAACGTTCTCATGCCAAACAGATATCCTAGATATCCAGTCGGTATTAAGGAGATAAGCATTAAGCTGGATAGACCTAACGATGAGAACAAAAGTAAAACCAAGTAAATCGAGGGCAACGTGAATACTCTAGTCTTTTTAAATTTTCTAGGTCTCAGTCTCCTCAGAAGAATTATCGCTATAATTATAGCGAAGACTCCAAGGTCAATATAATAGTAAGATTCCATGATGAATATATGAATCTCCTGCAGGAAAATAAGATAGTAAGGAAGTTCATTTCCTGTACCTAAGATAAATTCTTTACACAAAAATTATTTAAATAGATACTTAAGAACGTAATTATGTGTGTATTTCCTTAGCTCTCCTTTTATCACAGCTCTCATATATATAAGGAGAACGGATCTAAGCTCATTAGAAATATCCTTTGAGGGCCATAACCCTTAGCAGCGAGTTGTAATAAATTCCCGTGGCTATTATGCCCCACACCAGGGCGAAGATAGCTAACGTTTCCGCAAGCGAAATCTCCATGAACGTAAAAGTTGACACAAACCCGGCTATTTCGGAGGTAACTAGTAATACAAAGAAGGGAACAAAGTTAAGGAATGATATTCCTACAACGTTTCTCACCGTAGAGACGTAGGGTTGGCTCTCGTCAACTATGGTCTGAACGTTGGGCAAAGATGACGCCGAGGCCACGAAGCTTATAAGGTACAATAGCCAAGACGATGGAAGGACAAGTATAGCTAGAAATAATATCTTCAAAGATACAAATAAAGAGGAAATTATGGAGAATGCGAAAATTACGACCCAAGCTAAGGTCAGGTTTGTCAAGTTGCTTATATGTACGTCCCTAAAATACCTCCTTGCGCCGAATATCTGAACCCCTAACCAAGGTCTCTCAAACGCTAATGTGCCTACAACTAACCATTGGACCATGAAAATGAAAACTAAGTAAAAGGCTAACCCGACAACGTAATATCCTCCCAATACGTTAAGGTAATTCCTAAGAAACGTAGACATCATTAAGGTGAATGTCCCACCTGCAATTGAAAGTAAGAACATGATTACTCTTCCGTTTATCCTTGGCTTTATTATCTTAAGCTGTCCAGACACGTTAAAGGTCAGGACCAAGAGCGGATTCTTTAATCTGTTGATGATCAAGGCTTTCTCTCCCGATGAGGAGACTATGACTCTATCTTGACCTACTTCTCTGTTATCTGCCGAAAAGAGTGTAGACAGGAATTCAACCGGGTCGTATCTGGACCTCATTAAAAGGTAAGTTGTCATAGAAGCTAGGGTAATCAAAGTGGATATTCCGATTGAAACTAAAGTAGGAAGGAAGGCAAAAGATAATGCCTCAGCAAGCTGTCCTCCATAAAATAGAGGCTTCATTTTCCTATTCACCATGTTCACGGGTGACAGAAAAGCTCCAGTTAGGGAATATTCCAACACGAAGGGAAGACCGAAAGGTGATAGAACGTCAACTTGAAAGGCTGCTGAGAAGAAACCCAAGAACATCAATCTATAAAAAAATTGAAAGCCAAACCAATTATCATACATCTCTTCCATTGGATAAGGTAGAGTAAATACGTTGAACGCGTCAGCTTTAGTGGGAGTTGGAGTCAGAAATGCCAATGGTATAGTTCCGAAGAGGAAGTATATGTTCATGAAGGTTAAGTTACGAGCGTAAACCTCAGCTAAGTTGTTGATTCCAAAGTACGCCTCAATGGAAAAGTAAAATTCTACTACTGCAAAGATAATGCCTAACAAGTAGATCACGATCAATGGTACGCTAAACCTAGACCTAAGCAGAAACCATATTAGTTTAAGCTTCACAGGGTGAATTCTGTTACTCATTTATAATACCTTTTTCATCTTTCTAACTTAGAGATCCCATCTGTGAGATAAGGTAGTTATAAGGCTTATATTTAGATTATTTGCATACCGTAGAGACATATCTATACACATCGCCCTTAGAAAGCAGAATTTATCTAGGAATGCAGCTTTCCCTTTTTTGCCATAAAATGATATTTATCTATCTGAATTTCCTCTATAATCTTTATATATTGAATAAAATTACGTCAATTTTGTTTATTTAAAGCTGTCTATTATCTTATAATATTTAATAATATTGAATAAATAATTTATATATCTGCTAATATATAATGTACATATAGAAAAAGATGTCTAGAAACAACCTTTTAAGACCAGTAACAGATCGATTGACTCTTTGATAATCTCCAGAGCATCAAGGCACTTTAACGTGTTAAAGGTAAAGGAGGATGGATAGCTCGTTTCTACTAAGTTATTAGCTAGTTTCACTGAAATGGCTCTAAGGTGTATGAAAAAGACTTTTATTTTTAATTTATATAATATAATAATTAAAATATTTACTAATAATTTATTTTTATATCTTATTTGTATTTATCTTAAACTTTAAAAATTCTATTAAATTATATTAACTTACCGTGAATTTATATTATACAATTAAAACTCTAAAGTTTAATCTATGTCCCTCTTTTTCAACTAATCGTAAGTTGAAAAACTTCCTATTGACGCACAGAACATGTCAAATTATTTTACTTTCATATTATAAAAAATATAATAAAATGAAAAATTTTTCTTTTAGAAAGGTATAAATGATCCAACTTATTTTAAATAGGTTAAAGGTAATTTGTATTGGAAATAATTATTTGAATCATACTAGGCAGAACTAATTTTTTATATAGTAAAAACATATTGTATTACGGGTATATATAATGAACAAGAAATTAGTAAGAGCGATAGGAAGAACTGCACTAATAGGAATCTTGGTTCTTGCCGTTATAGTAGTTGCTGCAGGAGTAGGATATTATTACTATACTGGATCATCATCTCAAAACGGTAAAATAGTTATAAATTATTACGATGACTTGGCACCTTCAGAAGCCAAGATCTTTGACAACGCCATAATTCCCTTGTTCGAGAAAGAATACCCTAACATAACGGTGAAATTGCACGTTGAAAGTGCTTCAGACATGGTTGGAACAATCAAAGCGTTAGTTGAAGGAAACGATGTAGGATCAACTGTTATAGCAGAAGATAATATGATTATAGGAGAGCTCATCTACGCAAACGACCTAATGAACATTACACCTTACATGTCGTCCTTACCTACATCTAACCTTATCCCGTCTATGGTAAACTTGATGAATTACGAAGAACACGTGTACCACAGTGTCTACTTCATACCATTTAGGGGAAACATACACCTAGTGTGGTACAACGAAATAGTTATGAAAGAAGTAGGAATAACCTCTCCACCTTCCAATTGGTCACAGTTAATGAATGATGCACAATTGATATATCAGAAGACTGGCGTTAAACCGGTGATGTTCCAAGGACATGGTGGAGCAAGTACCTCAACTGAGTTGTATCAATGGATGGTTCAAGCAGGAGGAAATCCGTTCGTTTTCAACGATTCGGGTGATATAAAGGCGTTCACGTACTTGGACAAACTATCTGCATACTTCAATCCTGATTATATACACGGTTACTGGGGCAATTACAAAGGACTAGCTAACGGCAAATACTACATATTAGACTATCAATGGCCATACATTTACTCCACCATGAAGAGCGAGGGAATTAACGTAAGCGGAATAGGTTTCTACCCTGGACCTACTGGACCTGCTAATAACGATCACTTGGTGGGAGGAGACGTCATTGCAATACCTAAGGGAGCAACTCACGTCCATGCGTTGTTATTGTTTGTGAAGTTCTTGTTGTCATATCAAGTACAGAGGGATATAATCATGCTTTTAGGAGAACCAGCCGTGAACTCACAAGCCTACAATAACCTTCCTTCTAACGTATCTTCACTGTTCAAGGCAGAGGAAACAGCCTTCCAGAGCGCATTCTTTAGGGAACCAGTACCATGGATAAATGAGTGGAACAAGATAGCTGACAATGCCTTCGTTAGCATCGTAGAGAACAATGCTCCTACTTCAGAGATACCGTCAATTTTAAACAGTGCAAACCAGGAAATGTATAACTACCTACTAACGAACTATAACTCAACCGTAGCTAACGAGTACGAACAAGGATACTTCGCACCCCTTTACGGGTAGCGGTGAAACTCTTTGAGAAGAGATTTAAAGTATTTCCTTTTTGTTTTACCTTCAATCATCTACGTTTTAGCCTTCGCATTTTACCCTTCAGCTAGAGCTGTTTATTTGAGCTTTGAAAACTCTAGAGGACAGTTCACTTTAGCTAACTACAAGGAACTGTTTTTCTTCAACATTTATGGAACGATTGAGAACACAGTCATTGTTACCGTTGGTGCTCTCCTCATTCAATTGGGCCTAGCCCTTGGTATATCCTCCATCTTGGTCAGGGAGTTCAGGGGGAAGAAGTTAGTCTCTACAATATCCATCATACCTATGGGTGTAGCCACCGTTGTGGCAGCTATAACTTTCTCCTTTATCTTCCAGACTTCTGGAGGATATGCCAATAGCTTCCTCCACCTATTTGGGCTAAATGGAGTGAATTGGTACTCCACTACTTTATCCTCGCTTTTCATAGTAATGATAGCCGACAGTTGGAAGAACACTCCTATTATGACACTAATACTTTTGGCAGGCATGTATTCGATACCAAGGGACTTATATTTCGCAGCGTCATTGGACGGTGCAGGTCCTCTTAGGAGATTCATACATGTTACATTACCTAACCTAAAGAAATTCATTGCGATAGCCTTGATAATTAGAGGAGTGAGCGAGTTCAATATTTTCGCTTTACCGCTAATATTAATTGGATACACTCCTCCATTGCTCACCACTTTGACTTACAGTTTGTATTCAACCACAACGAAGAACTTAGCTTCAGCTGGGGCCGTTCTAATCTTGGCGTTAATCTCAGTATTAATTTTCCTCAACATCAAACTTGGTGGTAAGAGATGAAAGCTGGAAAGATCCTTACATATGTAGGTGCGACCATCTTCACTTTGTATTTTTTAGTTCCGTTGTACCTCCTTTTCCTTATAGCGTTTAGCCCAGCTAAGTTCACTTTAGAAGCTTTATATCCATCTTTAATATTAAAACAATTTACATTGAATAATCTTATATATGCATTTACTCAGTACGACTTCATTTCCCCCTTCCTTAAGAGCTTCTTTGTGGCTTCATTAGTAGGGATTTTAGCTATAGTTTTAGGCGTGCCTGCAGGATATGGACTTAGTAGGTTACCAAGTAGATTAGCCTATGGCATAATAGTGCTCCTTCTGATAACCAACATGGTGCCTGGACTAATTGTTGCAATTCCAATCAGCGTGGAATTCATAAAGTTACATCTGTTCGATAGTATACCCGGTCTAGCATTAGTTCAGGAATTAGTTACACTCCCTCTAGCAGTTTTCATACTTCAGGGCACTTTCTCTGCAGTACCTCGGGAAATAGAGTATCAGGCAAAGATGGACGGTGCATCGACTTTCTCCTTCTTGACCGATGTGTTAATGCCAGTAGCTCTACCAGGAATAGTTACAGCTTTCCTAATATCTTGGATGTTCTCGTGGGATGAATTCACATATGCTATACTGCTCTCCCCTATACATCCCACATTACCAGTAGAAATTTACCTGAACATAGAGAGAGGTAACGAGCTAGCTGCGGTAGCGTTTTCCCTAGTTTTCACAATACCTGTGATTGTTTTAACTCTAATACTTCAGAAATATTTGAAGGGTGAATATTTAGCTGGAGGTGTAAAATATTAAGTGAAGTGGTGATGTGATATATGATAGAATTAAAGGAATTAATTAAAAGGTACGGTCAAAAGGTAGTTCTTGACGGAATAAGCGAAAAGATTGAAACTGGAGAATTTTTCGTGATACTTGGACCCAGCGGTGCAGGAAAATCCACCATGCTTAAGGTAATAGCTGGTATCGAGGAACTTGACAAGGGACAAATCCTCGTTGATGGAAAGGATATCTCTCACCTTCCTCCAGAAAAGAGAAATATAGCAATGGTATTTCAGAACTATGCCCTTTATCCCAACATGACTGTCTTCGACAACATAGCTTTCCCCTTAAAGATGAAGGGAATGAAGAAGGAAGAAATACAGGAGAAAGTTAACAGGGTAGCAAAACTTTTGGGCATAGGAGATATTCTCAAGAACAACGTTACAAAAATAAGCGGAGGCCAGCAACAGAGGGTAGCCATAGCGAGAGCGATAGTGAGGGAACCTTCGTTCTATCTGCTGGATGAACCCTTATCCAATTTAGACGCTAGAACTAGGTTTGTGGCTAGAGGAGAGCTTAAGAGAATACAGAAGGAATTAGGCGGGACTTTCATTTACGTTACTCACGATCAGAAGGAGGCAATGAGCTTAGCCGACAGAATAGCCGTCCTTCACTTGGGAAAGTTCGAGCAGGTTGGAACTCCAATGGAGTTGTATGAGTATCCAAAAACTAAATGGGTCGGAGACTTCATAGGCGACTTCCTCATGAATTTCCTTCCAGGTAATGTAATTGGGATTGACGGAGTCGAGATAGGGTTCAGACCAGAATGGGTTAAGGTAGATGATGGCGAATTCAATGGAGTTGTTAACTCAATGGAGTCAGTGGGAGAGTCAACTTATCTTTTCCTGGAGGTAAAGGATATGAAGGTAGTGATAGCAGCTAAAGGATCATTTGACGTAGGCGATGAGGTAAAGTTCGGGATAACTAAATTCAGGAAATATAAGAATGGATTCATGGTGGATGAAAGGTAAAAGAAAGGTCTCTTTTTTGAAAAATATGAAAGAAGAACGCTCCTTATATGATTTGAATCACCTTTCATCAGAGATAAACAGAGAGATAACTAAAAGAAGATAAAGAATATTAGATCATGTAAACGCATAACGTTACTTTTTATTTATAATTAAACAAAAGGAATCCGATAGAGAAATAAAAAACGCTAAAAACTTCTTAAAAGTAATTGCAAAAATCTCTCAATTTCCAAAATCAATTTCCACGTTTTTTGTCATCATTCTTTAACGATTCTTCCTCCACATTCTCTTTATATTCTCCCTTGTCTACGATTTCATCTGAGATGTCCTCCAATTCCCTTCCTTCTACCCTTATCTTTCCGTGAAGCGTGAAGAGTGCTATCAAGAACGCTATGAAGTTTATTATACCATAAACTAAGAGGAGACCGTGAGTGCCGTAAGCTGCGGTAATGAATGAACCGCCGAATATTCCTATTATTCCGGCTATCCTTATGGCGAGGATTCCCATGCCTTGACTTGTTCCTCTAATTTTTGTTGGAAATATTTCAGTGCTTAAAGAATATATGACTGGAAGGTAAAACGACGCAAACACTCCTGCAACTGCTAAGAGAACTATCAAGTATGAAGCATAAGATGGGCTTGCGAGGAAGGACATGGTTATCAGCGACCCTCCTGTGATAGCTGAGCCAATAAGAAGCATGTTTATTCTACCAACCTTATCATAAAGAGGATATGCAAGCACCGCACCTATTGACTGACTTCCCAGGAAGGCTAGCCCAGAGAAGATTAAGTCCAGATTTGCAGGTATCTTTAAGGCTGAAAGCAGGATGGGGTTTAGAGCAACAAGACCTGACAATGGTAAATTTAACAACATATTCACAAAGAAGATAGATATCAAAAGTGGAAGGAATATCCTGAAAAGCTTTGAATCTACAATTTCCTGCTCCCTCTTAGTAAATTGAGAGATGTCTGGGATCAATCCCATTTCCTCCATTGCGCTCTTAGCCTTATCTATCATTCCCTTAGTTGCGTACCATCTAGGTGACTCTGGAAGCTTCCTTCTTAGGCTCAACGCGATTATTGGAGGTATGGCTCCGGTGAGGAAAAGCAATCTCCACTGAAGCAGACCGAATGGCAACAACGCCGTAGCGACGAAATAGGATAGCATTCCACCCAAGCTGAAAACTATGAGAAATTTTATGAGATATTTACCTCTCTCAGCCTTAGAGGAATACTCAGAGAGCATGGTTAGTGCAGGAGGATAGTCTGCCCCTATTCCGAAACCCACAAGTAGTCTTAGAGCAAGGAGTTCAGCGAAGTTGGTTACGGCAGAGATCAACAACTCCGACACGATAAAGATCAGCAACGTGATGACGAAAGTCCTCTTTCTACCTATTTTATCAGAAATCAATCCGAAGCTGAACGCTCCTACTGCCCCACCAATGAAGGTCGAAGCACCGAACAGTCCGAACTCTGCACTTGTCAAATTCAGACTTTTTATAAGGGTTAGTGACGCTCCTCCCACGATAGCAGTGTCGTAAAGATCCGTAAATCCACCCAAGGCTACGGAGAGAAGAAGTAACCTCATAAATTTGTTGTATTTCTCAAAATTGTTAATTGATACCATGAGGAAAGATAAGAAATTAAACCAAGGAATAAGCTTTTTAACATAAGAAAAGTAGCTAGATTTATTCTTTTGAATTTTCTATTAGATTAAAATAGATGCATTAGCAAATAATTAAATGTGCGTTAATGTGCATATCAAACTCTCAGCACTGAAATGATGATAGACCTCATGTATAAGGATGTCACAAAGGACGTTCATGTAGTATGAGAGTTTTACAGAGAAGGGGGTTAAGGGGGCGGAAAGTCTCGCCTTTTAAGGCGGGGATGGATAGCCCCCTTATAAAAGGTTTAAATATTTCTTTTTTCAAAAATCTTTTAGTGACGCTAACGATGCTCCTCCCCAGCTCGATTGGGGGCTTAATGGGACTGTGAGAGGAGCAACCATCATCTTCCTTTTCCTTCAAGGGACTAGAGCTCAGCAATGAAAGTCCCCTACCCACTCTGTCCAAATGGGAGTGGTTCTCTGAGCCACTCGACTGCCCACCAAATGAGAGATGTAATCCCGAATCGATGGTGGGAACTATGAACCCTCTGGAGGGGAACCCTCGCCCTTCCAGGGCGGGGAGGAAGTCAGCTAATTCTCTTTCCTTTAAATGACAAACTTGTACTTTAACTCTCCTGATAGCTAAAAACACAATCTTTTTAATGTAATCTAGTACAACATATTGTATGGGCGTTGACAACGTGATTGGGAGATTAATGAGGGTTCTATCCGAAGTCTCCAGACACGAGCCTTATTTAGGAGTTTTACCTACTTCTAACTTCGAGGACAGTACCCCATTGTACTATGACGGCGAACTGGAGGACTGTTCTCCCCTTGAAAACTTCGCTTACTTAGACACATCTTCTAGGACAATAAGCGTAAGAGGAGCTAACATACATATGGCTTCACTTTATGCTAACGAAGGTGGAAAGCACATAATGGTTCCAACGGACGACACTGTTCCCTTCCTTGCTATGAAGGGATCAGAGGCAGTGATTACTAAGGTCAAAGAAGCACTTGGTAACGTTTTAGCGACGCATAACGTTAACGGTGTACCTTACAACTATGACTACAAGGACGATAATATCCTTGACGAGTTAAGAATTTCGCTTGAAAACATGGTTATAAATAAATCCACTAGACCGGTGATCGTCGATGGACCAATAGTGCCCGGCCCTTACCTCCAAATGGTCGGTGAGCCTTACAAATCTGCGTTTGAAGAATTAGCCTCCAGGAGGGATAGGTCTAATCTAATTGGAGTGGTGAAGAGGCTCAACTTTACAAGAAAGCTTTCCAGGGAGGAGAATGTCAAAAGGAATTATCGTTCACTGGTGGGAGCCACTGACGACGTTATAGTTCAGCAAATGGGAAAAGGAAAGAGCAAGTTCGTAACTTCGGTGTTTAAGGAGGAGGTGAACCTGAAGGGAACCACAGTTAGAAGATATATGGTCTACGTTAAACTTAGGGACAGCGTGTTCAGAGTAGAGAGTGTTAATAGGGAGCTTCTTTGCAGTGGAGTGAAGACGTCTTTGAACAGCGTATCTATAAGGGGAATTCCTACTTTCATAGAGGTAGCGGACAAGATGTCAAAGAGGTTGAGCGCTTCAGTTTACGTACTCTCTTTCATCCATGCCTCTAGTCTCCTTGGAGTGAATTACGAAGATTGGAACACATACTTGGAGGCAAGTCGAGATTTAGGTGATTAACTTGGAGAATTTGGAAAGTGAATTAGATCTGGATAACCAAGTGAGAAAACTTATCGAGGAAGCTAGGACAAGGGCTTCCTCAGCGGGTGAAGTAGTTGGACTAGCCTCAAGAGTTACCCCGCTTTCACACGGAAAGGATAACAGAGAAATCAAGGCGGAAGTTCCCTTTGAGGTCTACCTTAAGAAGAGGTTTCTGGTAGGGAGCTATTTGGGAATATCTCTACCCGTGTCCAAGACTTTAGTTCTGGGAAGGGTTAACGCTGTGGAGAGGAGCGATATACTAGCTGTGTCTAAGGTGCCTGCACTTTCGCCCATAGAGGACGCGTCTGGAATTGCTACTTATCTGGCATTGACAATAGAGCTACTTTCGGAGGAAGTTGACGGTGAGGTTGTTCCTCCATCGTCTCCAGTGGATCCACAAAGTCCCATCTTTGTACCTAACGAACAGTTCATAAAGAAGATGCTAGGTCTACCCGAGAAAGGAACAGAGATAGGAAGGGTCATGGAAGGTTACAAGGAGACTAGGGTTGAAGTAAGGTTAACTCATGACATATTAAGACATCATATGCTAGTCGTGGGAACTACGGGAGCTGGAAAGACCAACTTCCTGAAGCTCATAGCTAAAAACAGCGAAGTGCCCACTATGGTCTTTGACATTCAAGGAGACTACGTGAAGACAGTAGCTGAGATGGGAGGGACAGTGGTAGTCCCAATAACGAGGGAATATGCCAATCTCGAAATAATCGAATTCTTGGATATCTTCCTAAAGAGAACTAACATGCTTGGTTACATGCCTAAGGAACTTAACGGAAACAAGGTTGTGATGAGAAATGAAGCTGGTAATGAGTTCACGCTCTATCTAACGGCGTTCTTGCTATCAGAAATTTACCAGTACCTTCCTGACGTCTCGCCATTCTTCACACCTCAGGGGGCTTCGTACTTTAAGGCCATAACCAGAGATTGTATCACTACCATAGATCAGTGGGAGGAGGACTGTTCCGACATGATGAATGAGATGAGAATCCACAAGTTAACTCAGGATAGCATAATAAGAACTGTGGGTCTATTGAAAGAAACCGGTATAATTGACGTGAAAATACCTGGCACTAAAGGAAGAAGTAAGAGGGATTTCTTCGGAGAGCCAAACTATGAGGAGGTAATGAAGCAGAAGTCGGTTATAGATCTAAGGTGGGCCTTGGAGAAAGGTACGTCAAGTGCTACAATATCGGCTTTCTTGGTATCTCAAAGAATATTCGAAAGGGTGGATAAAATCTACAAAACAGAGGGTAAGGAGACACCCTTCCTGATGATATTTGATGAAGCTCACGAGTACTTTCCGCAGGGAAGGAGGGAAGAAGATAAGGAAGGATTAGAGAGACTCATAAACAGGATCCTAAGGTTGGGTAGAGTTAGGGGAATAGGAACAGTGCTCGCTACTCATAGACCTACAGATCTGAACAGACTTATTCTGACGTTAACCAACACAAAGGTCGCAATGAGAGCGGATGAGGACGCATTGAAGGAAATAGGAATGGAGGATTACGCTGGAATGCTTCAGGCTTCTCCAGCTGGTTACGGAGTCATGAGGACTTTCTCCATGAAGGTACACGACTTAATATTTAGGTCGCTGAAGTTCAGTTAACTAACTTCCTCCATCCCCTGCGAGAGTTACATCCAAAGATTCATAGTTCCCATAATATATTCTGGATTAGTTATGGGTAGGCTACTTAAGAAAAGCTGAGATCGTCTAGAAGGATAACTGTTCTATTGCTTCGCCTATCAAGGAGGAAGCATTAACGTTTAAACCTTTTTGCATTGAACATAATAATAATTATATAAACTACACTGTCAGTAAGGACAGGATCTCTTTTGAGAAAGATGAATACTATAATATTATAGTTAATAAACACTTTTTTATATTATCAACGTAGAACTCTCTTCTTGGTTTTTGGGAAAAGAGAATAAAAACGTCTACATTAACTTATCCTTCAAGAAGTTCAGCAAGAGTTCGTATCACTTCCCTGGAAACCATTTTGCCTATTTCCGTTGAGGGACCCATAAAGTCCTCCCTCTTTCCTCCCGAGATTCCGACTGCTGTTGCATCACTTGCAGTCCCAGTTATTCCCATCTTCATTAGGAAAGAACATTTAGCCTCTGTAATTGTTCTCACCATGTCAACCATGGCGTTTATAGACGCATTCCTCCGCAGGAAGACTCCTACGTTTATGGTTCTACCTGCGTGTTCTCCGCTTCTCCCTATTCCAGCACTCATAAAAAGGTAGAAATCTCCTAAATCTTTCATCTTATACTTCCTTGCAGCAGTCATAAAAACCAGGGATTTCTCGCATTTGCAAATTGACATTACGTCCTCAACTGGAGTCAGGCTTTCGTAGTCATGGGGAACTATTGCTAAAACTACCTTGTTTATCTCTGAGATGCCTTCAGGATACAGGGCGGAAGAGATGGTGATGAACCTTTCACGTAATGGGAAGGTTAAGAGTTCCATGACTTAAAATATGTTGGTGGAAAATAACTTTTGTATAAGAGTTCATGAAAATGTCTGGCATTTACGTGATGAATAAGACGCTCTAAACGTGAATTTACGTATAGTAACTTTGCACGTGAAAAATTTGCCAACTCATCCTTAAGGTTTCACCTAGTTATGACTTGCTTTCTTTCCTTGGCTTGGGATCGTTCGTTAAAGTATATCCAAACTACTATAACAAAGAAAGCCACGGAGACTGGTAATAACAATGCGAACGAGTCCCTTATTCCAAAAAAGTTCACTACAGATGATATTATAACAGGTATGAAGGAAGAAAGACCCATCATAATGGCAGAGAAGTAGCTGTTAGCCACGTTTCTTTCCTCGATAGAAAAGCTTCTGGACAATGAAATGAGTGAAACAGGATATGTTAAACCGTGGGGTATACCGAGTATGAAGAGAGCTATAATGTAAAACATTAAGTTGGGAGATAAGAAAACCATTAGCAGGCCTATTATAGTCAACGATCCTGAAATCCATATTGGAGTCCAAATATTCTTAGGCGGGTTTATTGTCAACAGAAGTCTGCCTAGGAAGGAGGTAGCAAAGAAGAGACCGAAAAGAGCCGTAGCGAGGGAATACGATGCCTTAAAGCTCTCTACTGCGAAAATTCCACCGAAAGTTGTGAGCATTCCAAAGGGAATGGCGTACATTAAGTTAAGCGCAATGGAAAGCTTGAATCCTGTCCTTCTCCATACATTTACGTTAACTCTTTGGAATTTCGAATCCTGAGGGAACTTTACAGTAAAGGAGAATGCTGCAACTATAGCTGCGAAAATTGAAAATACTAAGAACGCCTGAAACAAGTTAACCTTAAGCAGAACTACTGACTCTATGAAAGGGCCCAGTATTAGAGAAGTGCTTAATGCTAGAGTGTAAAGGGAAAGCATCCTCTCCCTTGTCCTCTGATCTTCTGCCATTCCTGCGTAAGTCATTATATTTGGCATGACTAGGCCCATGGCGAAGCCTAGAAAGGAGGCTAATAACCAAACGTTGTATGGATTCGAGAAATAGAATAACGGGAAAACTATCGCGTATAGAATTGCGAAGCCCACGAAGAACTTCTTCCTTAACCTAGAGTTTAACCTAGAGTTTACGAAACCGCTCGACATGAAAGCGAATATTGCTGCTAGGGAAGAGACCAAGCCAATAAGTATACTGGAAAAGTGGAAGTCATATCTTGCTATTAGAGGAAGGGTTGTTATAACCATGTTGTTGGATGCTCGTAAGGCGAAAGTAATTCCTACGATGATAATTGCAGGGATCAGCGGAATCGACTTTTTCATGATATAAATAAGTACAACTAAAAGATATATCTCTATCTTCAAAGGTAGTCGTAAAATTAAACCTTATTTTTGACTTTTAGGCTACCTCATTTTCTCCTATCTTTTTTGCTAAATAATTATATATTGTAAGTTTTTTTATATATATACACACATAAATCCTTAATATATTACATATACGATTCGTGTCATGCAAACAAAAACGTTGACACATCGTCTTTGTCCACGTACTCCGTAATCATTTATCAAATAAAGTTTTAATAGGTCATTTCTATACCTATATTCTATGGACTCGAGAAAGATTTCCTTTATAGAAGTTCTGGTTGTAATAGTCACCATGACCTTCGCCATTAGAGCTTCTAACAACATGATATCGACCACAGTACCGCTTTTGTCTCGTTACTATTTCCACTTCAGCCAAACAGAGGTAGGATTAATTTCAGCTTTGTTTTCACTGGGAACATTCATAACCAGCGGATTGATTAATTCTAGACTAAGTTCGCCCAGCAGGAGGAAGTTCTTCATAGCTTCGTCGATAGGGTATGCAATTGTGTTACCAATGTTCCGATTCGTTGATCCGATCTCATTGTGGTTAGTAACTGGATTAGCGGGAATAACTCTAGGCTCAATAATGCCTAACATAATAACCTCTGCAGGACTGCTGGAGGATAGGAAAGCAAGGGAAAGGGTTCTATCCATCTATACTTTAGCACTCAGTGGAAGCCTAGTTGCAGGACCAGCAATCGAGACCGCAATACTTTCAAGGTTCCCAATTCCTGACGTATTTCTGTTCTTCGCTCCCTTTGGTGTTCTAGCTGCTGCACTTTCATTCTTGATAAAGTTCCCAGAGGAAAAGAAGGAAGAGAACAAAAGGAAAGTGGACGTGTTGGGAAACCCAGGCTTTAAGACCGCGGTAGTTAATATTCTCGCATATAACATTCCTTTCGCTGTAATACTTGCCTTCGGTGGAATTTATGCCGTAGATCAATTTCACGTATCCTTTGCGGACGTGACTGGGCTATTCACGCTGTTTTTCGCAACATCTTTCTTATCTAGAATATACTTGTCAATTAGACCACCCGAAAGCGTAAGGAAGCATGCTATAGCAGCAGTATCCATTACAGTGATTGGATTACTCATGATACTCGGAGGGATAAACGTTTACACGTTTGCTATTGCTTTGCTTATCCTTGGTATACCTCATGGCTTAACGTATCCTCTGTCAATAATTTCCATAAGCAGGACATTTAATCCCAACGAGAGGAATGCAGCCAACAGTGTCTTCTTTGCCACTATGATGCTGATTGGAGTAATAACGCCTTCAGCTGCAGGTGCCATAGCTCAGTTAATTGGTCTAAAGGACCTCTTCGGTGTGCTAATACCAATAGTCTTGGTGCTCTTGGGACTACTAGGAAGATATAGTAAGCCCGTTGATGAGGTTGTGAAAAAGGAGGCTATCTTACAGTCAAAGTGAATTACCGTATTGAAATTATAGGAAGACTTGTTTTTAGCTTTTCATAGACAAGTATTTTGCCACAAGTCTTAGAAAAAGGAGAAGTGAGATAAAAACCTCATTTTCATATCTTTCGTATTTATATTCCACATGTTCTAACCTTTTTTGACGATCTTGAGTTTTTGTAAATGATACAGGGGAAATTGTTGAAAACCCTTTAAGCTAGCCTACGTTTTTAACCTACATGAAATTAGTGATCACGGAAAAGCCTTCTGTTGCTATGGATATAGCCAAGAGCTTAGGAAAGGTTGAAAGGAAGGATGGTTACGTTGTGGCTGGGGATTACGTGGTCACGTGGGCATACGGTCACCTTCTTGAAATAGATGACTCCATAGCTCCCAGAAAGTGGAGCTTGGAGGATCTCCCAATATTCCCGGAGAGGTTCAAGTACAAGGTTATAGATGGCAAGAAATCCCATTTCTCTTTGATAAAAAAACTCCTGGAGAGAACCGACGTTGTAGTTAACTGCGGCGACGCTGGAAGGGAGGGAGAGCTTATAGTTAGGGAAATCCTTGAAAACGCAGGATATAAGGGGAAAACCTTACGTTTATGGACCTCTGAAGCACTAACTCCTGACGTTGTGAGAAGGGAGTTCTCTTCCCTTAAACCTTCCTCCCAGTTCGACGATCTTTATTTTAGTGCATTAGCGAGACAACACAGCGATTGGATAGTGGGAATAAACCTAACAAGGTTGGTTACCTTAAAGGCCAAAAACAAAGAGGTCTGGAGCGTGGGAAGGGTACAGACGCCCACCTTGGCAATGATAGTGAAGAGAGACAGGGAAATCAATGAGTTCAAACCACAAGACTATTACGTTGTAATTGCTAAGTTCGCTAAGGGAAGGGAAGAATACGTTGGATATTTGTTGAGGCAATCCAAACTTAAGGACAAAGAGTTCATCGATGACCAAGGGGCGGAATTTACCAGACTGAATAAAGAGGAGGCGGAGGAAATAGTGAAGAGGTTATCTACAGTCAAGTATGGGAAGGTTAAGGAAGTAATTAAGGAAACCAAAAGAGAAAAGCCCCCTCTGCTTCACTCCCTTACTTCCCTGCAGAGGGAAGCTAACTCCTTGTACGGACTTTCAGCAAAGAAAACCTTGGACATTGCACAGAGACTTTATGAAGAGTATAAGGTAATAAGTTATCCTAGGACAGACGCAAGATACATGGGGGAAAGCAACAGAGGACTTGTAATTTCCGTGTTGAGGAAGCTTGGTAAGGAAGAGCTTATACCCAGAGTTTATAAGGTAGGAAAAAGGGTATTCGACTCCTCCAAGTTGACGGATCATCATGCTATCATCCCATTGGACAAGTTCGAAAATGGTAATGACTTGGAGAAAAAGGTTTACTACCTAATCTACAGGAAGTTCGTTGGCACGTTCATGGACGATTACGTCTATGAGACTACGAGGGTCATAACTTGCCTAGGCGGGGAAAGCTTCGTGTCCCACGGGAAAAGAAACATCTCCTTGGGATGGATGTCACTGTATGAAGCAAAGGAAAACCCACTCCCTGAATTGAGGGAAGGGGACGAGGTAAAGAACGCTGGTGTGTCCTCGGAGAAGAGGAGCACTAAACCGCCTGCACATTACACCGACTCATCGATCCTAAAGGAGATGGAAAGGCTCTCATTGGGCACCCCAGCAACTAGAGCTTCCATACTTGAGACCCTGCTCTCCAGAGGATACTTGACAAGGAAAGGAAAGCTTCTAGTCTCCACCGAGAAGGGTAGGGAGCTTATAGAGAAGCTGAAGGATAGCAAGGTTACAAGTCCTGAAATGACGGGTGAATGGGAGAAACTTCTCGAGGGAATTTACCTACAACATACGGGGGAAAAGGGATATCAGGAGTTCGTGAGCAAGATAAAGGAGTTTGTGAGGAGTGAACTAAAGACTCTCATGCCTAAACTAGAGGATTTGGGGGATAAAAGTGAGAAATCCGAAGGAATAGAAAAGAAGGAGATCAAAGTTAAGGGAATCAAAGCTCCCTTAAAGTGCAAATGCGGGGGAGATGTGAGAGAATTCTATAAGGGTTGGAAATGCTCTTCATGTAAATCGGTGGTCTGGAAGACGATTTTAGGTAAAAGGATAACTGAAAGACAAGCTTCTCTCCTTTTCCAAGGAAAAGAAGTTGAGGCTAAAGGTTTCATTAGTAAGAACGGCAAGAAGTTCTCTGCAAAGATCTACTTAGATGAAGGAAGGGTAAAGTTCAAGTTCGATACTAAAGAGAAAAACGATACAAAAAGTAAGTAGAGCAAAAAAAACGTGAAACGATACATCACACTTGGATGAGGCTGAGTTTTGCTTTAAGAAGACAAAGAGGAGTGGAGGAAATTAAGAAACAAAATCTTGCAGAAAGAACGAAGAGGAAAGTAAAAAGGGAAAATAAACAAAATAATAATAATAATAGAAAAGCTAATAATGTGGTCAATCCTTTCCCTGCCAAATCCTACGGACGAAGCCATGAAAATGATGTTTAAACTCTAAGGTATATCCAGCCCTCACTCTGCCTCTTTACTATCTCTGCAACTCCAGCGTTAACTACGATAGTTCCAAGAGGTAGTTTCTCCTCATTTATCCCCTTAGCCTTTAAGGAATTTCTGCAAGCAACAACCCTAGCTGGAGAAAGCGTAGATACAAGGGAAGGATTCAAAACTGCTTCTATGGCCTCTTGATGGAAAACTACTTCTACCTCCTTGAATTTCATTTCCTTGAGTAGATTCAACACGGAATTTATTCCCTTTTCTGGATTCTCCGCTATCTGAATCACTACCTTTAAATCAGGAGCGTCTTTCTCTTCACCACTCACGTGAAACACGGCTCATCATGTACTTTTACATTGTTAAAGTAGCTTTTCAAGCTATCCACTTGAATCCATATCTCTCATAAACTTTCTTGGAATCTTCGGAAAGCAAGAAATTCATTACTTCCTCCGCCTCTTTTCCGGACCACTTAGTTAAAGCAAAGGACAACTTTCCCTTTCTTCCTGTTCCTACACTTCTAAATCCCCACTTGATAGCCTCAGTCTTCCAAACTACTCCAGCGTCAACCATGCCTTCTCTCATCAATTTAGGGGTCTCCCTGTGATGTACCTTGGTAACGTAACTTCTTTCCCTAAGTGAGACGTAGTCTCCACATGTTTCCTCATAGACTTCTCTAAAGATTTGGCCTATTCCCTCGTTCTCAGGATTAGGAAGTGCTATTTTTAAACCCATAAGGTCACATACATCCTTTAATTGAACGTTAGTAGCTAGGACCACTTCGTTTTCCACGTAGTCTATTTTGTTCTTCACTAGATCACTTACTTGGTTTATCATTGAAGGGGGAAGAGAAACAACGTCTGGTTTAACGTCAATTACTAAGTTTCCTATCTTGACTTGTTCACCCATAACTTGCTTCATCACTACCCCTGGCGGAAGGGTCTCAACAAGAACTTTGCCCAGCTTAGATATCAAGTCTTCTATTACGAACCACTGATTACCCGCTACGAACACTTTGACTCCTGAAAGGTTTCCGTAAATGTCATGAATTACAGAGAAGGGGGTTAAGGGGGCGGAAAGCCTCGCCTTTTAAGGCGGGGATGGATAGCCCCCTTATAAAAGGTTTAAATATTTCTTTTTTCAAAAATCTTTTAGTGACGCTAACGATGCTCCTCCCCAGCTCGATTGGGGGCTTAATGGGACTGTGAGAGGAGCAACCATCATCTTCCTTTTCCTTCAAGGGACTAGAGCTCAGCAATGAAAGTCCCCTACCCACTCTGTCCAAATGGGAGTGGTTCTCTGAGCCACTCGACTGCCCACCAAATGAGAGATGTAATCCCGAATCGATGGTGGGAACTATGAACCCTCTGGAGGGGAACCCTCGCCCTTCCAGGGCGGGGAGGAAGTCAGGTCGAATCCATCTAAAGTTAGATCTATCATGTATTGAAAAAGGAAATATATGTTTAAAAAGAGTTACTCTACTGAAATGCTGAACCAAGAAAGTTGTCAGGAAATAGATCTCCTATGGTTAACATATCGTTTTTCCTATTTAACATAAATATAATTTTTGATTTTTACCTAAAGTTTAAGCGCTCTCCCTTTTATTTTTGTATTTATATAATTTTTCTTTTTATATGCATTATAGTAGAGTTTCACCCTATCACTTGATCTCCGAAATACTCTAGCTGAAGCAGCTGGCTTAGGTCCTTTATTGTAGGTTCATTACATACGCTCGAAGGCTGTCCTCCATCCATTGAACATGCAGCAGCAGTAATCTCGTTAGCCGAATCTATTACTTGCTGTCTGAACTGCGTGTTTCCTTGTAATTGTGAAACTACGTAAGACCAACTCTGTCCGTTAATTAATCCTGGATTTACCGAACTACCGTTCTGTACTAGTTCTCCTCCTATAATTATGAAAGGAATTGAGGAATGAAAGTCCTTCCAAACAGAGGAGTAGTTCTGAGGCACTGACATTAAGGCATCGTGAGATCTATTCTGGTACTCATAATACTGGAAGCAGATGTAGTTGCTGGTATATGTAGAGTTATAGAAAGTTACAGTTGGCGTGTTAGGAAAAACGTCATTTGGAGACGACATCATGTAGTGCAGATTAGAGAATTCGCCAAACCTTGAAAGAGCTATTACAAGAGCCCATCTTTCTGCTGCACAGAAAGGACACCACTCTGCCCCAACGTAGACTATAAGGAGTTTATGATGAACGGTCAGGGGAAAAGTCTGATTAGGAAAGAACTGAGTTCCGTTAATTCTATAGAATATCGAACTGTACGAAGTGTTAGGTAATCCGTAATATCCAGAAACTGAATTGAACACAGAATAATAGGAAGATGGAATAGGCTTTCCTATTTTCTCTAGCATTCCTTGTTCTGAAGCGTAACCAGAATAAATGTAAGCACCTATTACTATCGCTATAATCAGAAACCCCGTCAGGTAAAACTTCTTCTTGCTCTGTCTCCTTGGCATGAAGTTGATTATTTTACATGATAATATAAATGTTTTAGGTGAGATAACTTTTTCATCAAGTGAATTCTGCATGAGCCTTGAGATATCTTTCATATAGAAAAATGGTTTAGCATTGTGTACGCTTAGCCTACAAAATATGAGTGATAAGGTTTTTCTCTGTTATTTAGGAATTGCGTCTCTTATATGTAATAAATTACCATAGTCTAATTCCAAGAAAGCATTGAAGTCCACTTATGACTTTGTACACATAGAAGGTTAAATTATGGAGGGAACATAAGATGGTTCCTCCTACGTATAATTGAATAGAATAATTAAACTTAAGATATAATTTATAGATTAGAATGAGCCATATAATTTAAAACTATTGGGTAAATGCTTATTTTTGTCCTCCCTTCTAATTCCCTTTGATAGAAATGGGAGCTAATTCCAGTTTATTCACATTATTCTCAAGATATTTCTCATTGGCGGCAGTCGCAATGGGCTCTCTAACAGCTACGTCTCTAGGCTGGATTTATGCTCTAATTGCAGGGATATCTCTTGGTCTATTAATGAACTCAGCCTATATAAACAGGAACAAAGGAACTGGAGAGGAACTTAAGCTAGAACTGACTTTACTAGCGTCATCCTTTATAGCGTTAGTATCGCTGCTTACACTGAGATATTTATCCTTATTGGATCTTCCTTTAGCTCTCACTTTTGTGATAAAAGCTCCACAAGTAAAAAGTTACATAAGGGATAGAAGAGTTGCCTTTACTTTCCTTGTAACATCTTTCGCCTCGTTCCTTTCGTTGTCTTATCTGTTCGGTTTCTTCACGGGAAACACCCCTTCTCCGGCGTTTGGTTTATTTCCAGTTTATCTATTTCCTTTTGATCTGATATCAATAGTTGCAGGAATAACTGGCTCTTCAAATTTCTCAGTTGTATTTGGTCTAGGATTACTAACCGTTGTATTATATAAAATGAAAGAGATCAAAAAGTTAAGTAATAGAGTGAGGATGGGATTAATGCTCTTGGCTTACTTTGTGTATTCCACGTATATACCAGACTTCTCACCCATCTCCTCCAGCGTTCAATACATACCTTATATGTGGTTCAACGGCTTAGGTACATATGGAGGAATAGAACCTTCCTTACTAGTTGGAATACTTGGAACCTTCGCAGTTACCTCTGCTATATCTTACATGTTCGGATCTAGACAGATATGTTCGGTAACCTGTACTGCTCCTTACATGTTACAGGGACCCTTTATGGACAGCATGAAGAGATATAACAGAACTTCCACCTTAGGAAGGAAGACCTTAACTTCTAGGTTAGCCACATGGTATAAGGCTATAATGTGGGCTACTTGGAGCTCACTTTTGGCTGCAGCAATTCTCTCTTACTTAAATTATCTAGGAGTAACTGACGTATCAATCTTAGGTAACGATCCTACGGTATTTTACGTTATTTTATACTTCAACTTCTTGTGGTACGTTCAGTTCTTGCTCATGCCATACTTCGGAAACTATGCCTGCGTAAATCACGGAATATGCACTTGGGGGTCTTTCAATCAATTGTTCGGATATTTAGGTCCGTTTAAACTCAAGGTTAAGGACCCAAGTACTTGCCTTACATGTAAGACTGTGGATTGTGCAAAGGCTTGTCCTGTTGGCTTAACTGATATGAGATCTTCCTTTATTAAGAAAGGCGAGTTCAAGTCCTTCAAATGCATCGGAGTGGGTGAATGTATAGACGATTGTCCTCATGACAACATTTTCATTTACGACATACGGAACGTAGTTAAGGAAAGGTTAGGATTCAACAAAATTTAAGTTGCTAAAGTGCAATCTTTTTCTTAATTCGTTTTCCAATTGCATGAACTTAAATTTTGAGTATTTATAATTAACTTAATTATATAGGATAGAGAAAATCTATTGACCTTTCATCTTAATGTCCTTTATTCCCTTTTCTGCACTCTCTTCTAGCATTGAAAGCTTCCTCAATATTTCGTCTGGCTTAGACATAACTATCTTAAGGGATTTGATGAAAACCAGAGATGCATAATCTATAGGATCAATTCCGTTGGGTATCTCGTTATTATCATCAATGTACTTGAATATTTCGCGGTTTAAATCCTTCCATACGGAAGCCACTGGAATTATGCTCCCATTTAAGAACGAGAAATCCTCATCTATGAAGATTACAGCGCTAGATCTATAAATTCTAAGCACTGGCCCACCTATCTTTTTCTTTTGCCTTACGAACTTAATAATACCAGCATTCTCCATGTCATTGACCCTCTTCCAGACTGCCAATATTGGTTTGTTAAGCTTCTTCATAAGATCTAAGGGAGTAAGCTCATTCTTTATCAGAAGTTCTACAATTTTTTGGTTTACAGGATCAGCAAATATCTGAATATCCTTCTTTTTCACCGTCATATAAACTTGCATTGTGTCACTTATTATCTATTATTGAAGAGATGTTATTTAAGCATATTCTAGATATTCGTTCTATAAAAGCTTTTATACTCCTACCTTCCTCTTTAAAAGTTTATTCATTTAATAGTAATTTATAAACCAGTACCTATCAATTATATTAATGAAGCCTTATATTAGTAAACGAAAAGGAAAAGTTAGCGTGGCGGCTTCAACAACTGTCTATATAGCTGTTATAGTAATATTAATAATATTAGCAGCTATAGGTTTTGGTCTTTACGCTACTAAGTCAGTTGCTCCAGTTACTTCTACTAGCGTATCTACTGTGACTAGTGTAAGCACAACAACTGTTCCTACAACCGTAACTTCTTCTACTACTGCAACAGCTAACGTAACTACTACTGTGACCAGCACTACTACTACTACAAAAACTGCTACCGTAACTTCATTGCCTCCAAGCGACGAAATCCTGCTCAACGACTCAGGAACCTTGTACAACAACATGGTAATAACTCAACATTACACAGCAAACTACGCATGTGAGAACACTTCCTCAGTTCAGTCATTATTCAGCGGACTTCCAGGTCAGGAACAGCAGAGCACTGACTGCGAGGTTGGAGTTGGCGTAGTACCTTCTGGCACTTTGCCTCTATTCGTCTTGACCCCTGCATACGCTGGGCTATCCATATTCGGATATCAACCTTTAGGCGCAACCCCTGAGGGATTCCCAACCTTCACCTACAACGGCACAACTCACGTGGTATTAACCAACTGCCCAGGAATGGGAGCTTCAAACCCAGCATTAATGTGCGTAGACCATCCTTTCCTACTTTACTCTCCATACTTCACAGCAGTTGAGCAGCACTTGGGAATAAAGAACGGACTGAACGTAACCTTGAGCAACGGACAGACAGTTCACGCTGACGAAGGAGTACTATTCACCCCTGCACACACACACCTCATAGCGACAAGCACAGGAAACAGCTCAATAGGCTGGTACTTGGTTGTTGTACTAGTTATGGATCCAAACATAATGCCCAACCCAATAACTGGTCAATGCCAGGACGTAGTTCCAAGCAACTTAACAGACCCTACAGCCAACTGTTTGACAAACATTACTTCATTGGAGCACGCAATGACAACTTATGACAGCGCTGTAATAGCTGCAAACGCAAATAACCCAATATGGCAGACTCTTAACGACGCATTCCACGTTGGAGGACTTCAGGTAATAGTTCCAGGCTTAAACAGTCCAGCTGACTTAATGAACACTTCCAACACTAACGTAGTACTGTACTTCAGCACTCCAAACATGTACCCACCAAACCCAATCTAACAACTTAAGCTACTTTTATAAATCTCTTTTTAAAAATAAAAATTTTTTATTTTTATATAAAACACTATAACTCTACATGTTCAGTTAATTTTTATCATTATTCTACCATCTCTACTGCTATTGAACAGTGATCTTTATGGTTCTTGATTTCTAGAGGATACGTCCTTCTCCTTTTATAATTCCCAGCTGAAGACCTAAGATTGTTAAGCGGTATCTAGTTTTCTTCCTTGAACCTCTGGTAGCATGTAAGAAATCTTTTCTTCTTCTTAAAAATGTCATGAACGATTTATAATATTAATAATCAAAGCTAAACGTTAAAAAATAAGATATGGCAATTCCATAGCTAATATGGTCTTCTCCACCTACTATCTATTTTATATAACAATTCTTAGAAAGAAGTATATATTAGCCTATGCGTAAAATAGTCTATAGATCAAGGGCAGGAAAGACAGTAGTGCTATACCTAGATCACGAAGTAAGGGTAACAGGCGATTTCTTCGCCGAAGAAGAGGACTTAATTAAAGTGGAAGAAGAGCTATCTCAATGCAAGAAACCTTCAAGGGAAATCCTAGGGGTAGACATGGAAGAGCTTTTTAGTTTGATCAAGGAAAACTTCGAACACTGCATAGGCAAGGTCTGAAAGCATTTTTTATTCGTCGTGCATAAATGGGGTTAATGAAATGCCCTAGGTGCGGTTACGAGAATCCTCCTAACGCTCATTTATGCGAGAAATGCAGATATCCCCTATTTCCTAACACAGAAGAGCCACACACAGATAGAAAGTGCCCTAGGTGCGGTTACGAGAATCCTCCTAACGCTCATTTATGCGAGAAATGCAGATATCCCCTTAACGTTCCAGTAGTGAAGTTTCAGGCAGAGAGTAAACCGGAAGTTCCTCCCGAAGTAATGAAGGGAATGAGTAACTTAAGACTTTTCTCCTCTTATTACGTTTTGGCTTTCCTTATATTCCAAGCTTCAATTTCAGTCATTAGCTTTAACAGAACTCTTGCAGAAGGCGTAGCTGTAGCTAGTGGACTATTGATGCTATTATCCTTGAGGTATCTTTACGACGCCACAGGATTTCTAATAAGAAAAGATAAAGCTCTAATAAACAGAGTAGGGGTATACGTATCTATAATCTCCACTTTCCTAGTGGGAGCTGGCGGATATGAGATATTGCCCTACGTGAAGCCCAATGAGACGGTGAACTTGGTCACATCTCATGGGATAATGGTAGCCTCTTTCCTGCTTGTTGGAGGAATCCTACTTTTCTTGGTGGGAAACGTCCTTTCAGTAGTTTTAACTCAATTTGAATTGAGTAGAGAATTCGGGAACCAATTCAGAAGAGCTGGACAACTTTTCCTGATATCCTTCGTTTTAGGTCTGTTAACTTTCATATTTCCTTTGATGGAACTGATATCCTTCTTCGTATTGCTCTACGCCTCATATCTTGTCACTGACGCTTCCGTTAAGTCTTCAAACGGATATAATAGAAAGGTTTAACCTGGTGAATTACCCCGCACGGACAAGGCTTCCTGCTTCCTAGCCACAGCTTGCCAGGGGTAGAGGGCTGTGCTCCACAAGCCATTTAGTGAAAATACGCGTCTGCCCAGCATAGGGTGTTGTATACTTCACACGCTAACCTCAACTGGGCTTTCAACGCCCTCAACGTTCCTTCGTCAGCGTAAGCACGGAACGGAACCCTACGTCGGCATTAACAGAAGATCGTAGACTCTGATATTTAATTATAAGGGCTAATCAATACCCTCACGGAAGAGGGTCTTCCGCCCACTTAACCTCCCTTAGGACAAAAAGAGTGAGAATGAGAAAAGTAAAAGAAAAATGGGAAACATTTTATTTAAGGTATGGTTTAGTCATTCATTTAGGTTTCAACCTCACTCTGGTGGGATTTCCTTGAAGTTGAGATCTATGTTGATGCCTCTCCTATAATTCATAGTTCTAGAAATAATGTAAATTACTGCTCCTAATCCTATGAGAGATACTATATATGCTATACCAGGGAGAAAAGGTTTACCATCACTCACTACTCCGAAGTAGGGATTTATGAAGGCTTGATAACCCATGAAGATCATTAATATAGCTGAAAGTATTCCTAGAATCGATATGGTTATACTTCCGTTTCTAATCCCTACCCTCACGCCGGTTATTCCAATCAGAAAGAGGTAAGCTATAGCCAAAGGAGTGTAACTATACAATGCCTGAACTCCTTCTGGACTAACGATGGGGAACAAAAGGAATATCATCGTGACCACAAGGTCTAACATGTGTGCGTATATTGGCGACCCCTCCTTGTTTAATCTTGAGAACAGCTCAGGGAAAAGCCTATCGAAGGAAAATGCAAACACGTATCTGGCGAATACTACTACCCCAAAAGCCATTACGAAGAACTCCCACGCGATTAAGCTAGCTCCTATTATAACTTGAAGAATTGGGTTACTTACCGAAAGTGCTGCAGTCCAGAAGTTATAGGTCCCAGATGGATATAGCGACATATTGAATGAGTACCCTGCCTTCAAGTCCATGACATAGAAGGGCAAAGTTATCATAAGTAAAGTTAAGACGCTGCCCAAGATTACGTTATATTTCACGCTCCTATAATTCTTCATTTCTCCTGATACCGCTGGTCCTGCGTAAAGCCATATGTATGCAAACGAAGCGAAGTAAGGTATCATGAAAAGTGTCGCTCCCAAGTTAAATGAAGGGGCCAGTATAAGGTGAAGGAGTTACTCCCTCCTTCTCCATTACATTGATCACCTGCGCATGAAAGTCGTGAGCTATGAGAATTGAAGCAATAGCAAGGAAGATTCCTAGAGCTGACAATATTCCCAAAGCTGATACTAATCTGAAACCCCATTTTGGCTTCAATACGTTGACTGCAACGATTGCACTAAAAATTACTGCGGCTAGACCATAAATAAGCCACTCCTGTGTTATGGTCAAGTTTTCGTATGGGTTCACGAAGATGTTGTTTGCAAGGTAGCATAACTCGCTTATATGATCGCTAATTCCCACTGTTTCTAAGACGGAATTTATTGCGGCAACGGAGAAGAACGCTGAAAGAGCAAAATAAGGGGGCATATTGAAAGCTATAGCTATTCCCATAATGGAGCCTATTTTGCCGTTTAGATATCGGGAGAGCCAAACATAGTCTCCTCCAGTCCTATGGGTTTTGATGAGCAGATAAGTGTACAGCAACGAAAGCGGAAGCGTCGCAAGAAATGTGATCAGAGATGCGATCCATAGGACTGAGCCTGGTCTAACGTAAGGAGAAACTCCAGTGAAAACTGCTAGCCCTGCACCCATGTTGGCTACGTTTAACATAACAGCATCTAAGAGAGAAATCCTCTTCACTAATCCTGAGCTATTCCTTACGAACTGCATTTCGAGTTAAAATAATGGGCTGGAAATAAAAACCTTCCGAACACATGTTCGAATAAAGGAAGTATGTTTGAAGTATAGAAATTCTATAACTAGTCGCGATAAGATGATCTCTGTGTTTCTTTATTCCAAGACAAAACAATATATTAGTTGTTTTGTTTATCTACATACTGTATAGCGATTTCGCTTTTTACCTCATCAGGCCCTCTTCCTAAGGATTTTCTTTAAACATTATGTCCACGTTTCGCTCCATTTAAACGAAAAACTTTTTCTTGATTATATGCCAATTTTTGTTTATCATTATTAGGTTGCCACAATAACTCGATCTAGGTATTAACAGTTTATCTAAAAAAAGAAAGAAATCCTTTTTTACCTTAGTTTTTTTCTTTTGATGTGGAGAAGTATATTTACGCTACACTAGCCTCGTTCTCGTCTTGGGCAGGTAACATCTATGATCTACTCATCATAACCTATGTTTACGAATATCTCTCGAAGTACCTTGGGATGAACACTGCTGAAGGTACATTACTTTTCGCTCTAGGGTTAATATTCAGGGTAATAGGGGGCTACATTTTCGGCAAATATGCTGACTCTCACGGTAGGAAGGCTGTCCTAATCATGGGAACCGCTGGATACTCTCTTGCGCAAGCTGGAATAGCATTCTCACCCAGCATAATTGTAGTTCTAGCTTTCAGATCCATTCAGGGTTTAATGATGGGAGCTCAATGGACTGCAGGCACGGTAATAGCGTACGAAAATGCGCCTCTGAATTTAAGGAGTCTCATAAATGGGGTAGTTCAGGCTGGGTATGGAGTAGGGTATGCCATGACGGGAATATCGTTTTTAGTATTCTCCCCTCACATGGCCGGATTAGGTTGGAGGTTGTTCCTTTTAACTGGCAGTGTTCCCTTAATTGTAATACCTTTAATTCTTTCCAAGGTATCTGACGTAAAGACATTCTCTAAGAAAGCTGAGACTAAAGTAAATGTAAAGGAATATATAGGAGTACTAATTAGAGCTTCCCTAGTTATATCTGGCATGTTCTTCTCTTATTATTCAGTGTTTGCAGTTTATCCTGACTTTGTTGAAAGTTTGGGAATTTCTAAGTCGTTAGTAGGTGAGATAATGTTTGCTTCCAACATGGCTTTAGCTGTATCTTTCATCGTTTTCGGTAGAGTTGCTGACTACATAAGCAAGAGAAAGCTAATCATAATTGGAGTAGTTGGAGAAATGATTGGAATACCTATGATGCTTCCTTTAATTCATGTCTTACAAACGTTCTCCTTTATGGTAATAGGACTCGTGTTATATACTGTATCTACAGGATTCTGGCCCCTCGCACCTTTACTGGTCATCGAATCGGTTCCAGTTGAAGTGAGATCCGCATTAACTGGCTTATCCTATAACTTAGGTTCAGTTATGGGAGGAGTTGGGTCAATAGTAATGGGAACTTTAGTCACCTTGTTTGGAATAGGAAGTGCAGCTCTTTGGGGAAACGTTCTATGTTACACAGCACTCACGGTAGTCCTTGCAACTCTGCTTACATGGAACAAGGGAGGAAACAAGATCAGAATCTAGGAAGTATAGACATTAAATTAGGTTAATTCATTGAGTATAAATAAATTGCTAGAAGCTTATATCTAACAACATAAATATTAATTATAAATAAATATAATGATAGCTTGAGTCGGAGACATAAAAGAGCAAAATAAAGGAAACAATATTTACATAATAAATTGTTATAAAAAATTAAAAAGTTTCTACTTTTTATCTTACTTTTTCTCTTCTTTTAATAAACTTTGAAAGGTGAATGAATAAATACTTCCTAGCACAAAATTAATTCTCATGAGCAGTTGTGAAATATATCCCGTTATCGAGGAGCTGTCATTAAAAGGTAAGAAGTTCTGCATCGTAACTGAGGTATATCCTAACGGAAAAGTTAAGAGGGGCGTTGTATCAGAGGGTAAGGTTATAGTAGGCGAGATAGATCCCTTTGCGTTAGAGGGAAAAGAGGAAGTAGAAATTCAGGGGATGAAAGTGAAGATAATGACAGACTGTGCAGAGGGAAATCCAAACGTAATAGTCATAGGCAGTGGTAAGGTTGCCAGACACTTAGTTTCGTTAATGAACTTCCTGAATTATCCCGTCACGGTTGTAGGGGATCATGACGTTGATGATTCCTTTGAAGCAAATGTCGTTAACGATATGAAGCTCCTTCCCACGTTGATAGACGAGAATACCTTCGTAGTTGTAGCTAACGAAGGCGGAAAGCATTACGATGTGTCAGGAGTCGAAATGGCAATAAAAGGAGGGGCAAAATTCGTGGCTTTAATGGCAAGCAGGAATAGGGCAGCATTGGCAATTAAGAGGATGATTGACAGCGGAATAAAGGAGGAAGAAATAAAGAAAAGGTTTTACTCTCCTGCAGGGCTAGATTTAGGATCAAAAACGCCTCAGGAGATAGCGTTAAGCATTGCATCACAAATAGTTGCTATAGCTAGAGGAGGCGGAGGAGGGCATTACATGTTGAAGAAAGATCCTTATTCTCTAGTGGGTAAAGTTCAAGAAGAGAACTGTGTGTGGATAGACGAAAAGAAAGAGCATGAATACCCCAGCCAGCGCTGCTAGTCCGTTAGCGAAGGGATTGTTATATCTGAAGTGAGCTAATGCATATCTCCTCCACTTCCCTCCTTTTTTCACGTATACCCCTGCCTCAGTGAACATGTCTAAGAACATGTGGGAAGGACCAACCAAGACTGAAGCCACAGCCAACCACCACAAGTAGTACCCTAAAAAGTATCCCAACAGCAGAAAAGGTATTGAAGGTAGTAATCCCCATACCACTGAACGGGGATAGGTGTGAGTCAACGGAGTCCTTGTAGGTATCGTTCCTCTCCTGGTTTGTACCTCCTTGTGCCCCAGCCCGTCTATGATCAAGTTCCCTGCAATTGCTACCACTCCAGACAAACCAGATACACTTTCCGTGATCCTTAGAAATGGAAGAATGTATATAGCATATTATATACCATATACTCCAATAAGAGGAAGGTCTCTTTTATGATGCTATATTTAATCATAATATCGATTTTTTTTCTCAGTTAACTGGGGAGTTTATTCTAGACTGCACCTTTAATAACCTCTGTGAGAGATTTATACATATGAGAATTGTTGAAGATGAGTACGGTAATAAGTTCCTAGAAATCGAGAATGAGGAGGACTTTAAGAAGTTTAAGGAGGACTTATTAAAGAGAGCTAAGGAAAAGGCTAACGCCCGTAAGCCTTCTTATGAGACCCAACCTCCCAAATAAATACGATACAGTTTTTGAGTCAACGCTATAAAGAACCCTTATATCTCCCGTAACCTCTATTGAGAACATGTTATTTCCGTAAATATCATTTCCTAGCTTCTCTCTAGCATACCTGAAAGGATTTTCTTGTAATAGTTCCAATTTCTCCAAGATAAGCATTAACAGTTTGTCACTGAAGCTATCTAAAGCATAATCCATGAACTCTTCATAACTTCTGGCTTTTTTCATTAGGAACCTTATCTTCCACTTCTTACAACCCATACTAAAAGTAATAGAAAATATATTTAAAAACTTTTCTCTTTTCGTATAATATCTCATTAGGAATAATAGTTGTAATAATGATAATAATGATAGTAATGAATGCCGTGAATTGATGCTAAAAGCATGAATACCCCAGCCAGCGCTGCTAGTCCGTTAGCGAGAGGGATTGTTATATCTGAAGTGAGCTAATGCATATCTCCTCCACTTCCCTCCTTTTTTCACGTATACCCCTGCCTCAGTGAACATATCTAAGAACATGTGGGAAGGACCAACCAAGACTGAAGCCACAGCCAACCACCACAAGTAGTACCCTAAAAAGTATCCCAACAGCAGAAAAGGTATTGAAGGTAGTAATCCCCATACCACTGAACGGGGATAGGTGTGAGTCAACGGAGTCCTTGTAGGTATCGTTCCTCTCCTGGTTTGTACCTCCTTGTGCCCCAGCCCGTCTATGATCAAGTTCCCTGCAATTGCTACCACTCCAGACAACACCAAGTAGTAAGGCGTGAACATGCTCATAATCAGGGAAAGCAATCCAGTAGTGAAGAGGTAATGCGTAACTAACTTCATACATTATTTTTATAACTTTCATCTTATATCTCATCATGTGACTTACTGGATCGTACCAATCCAAGAGGACATGTGGGACGTGATACTCTCTGAAGGGATTTACGGTTACAAGGAGGATATAAGCAATTACATTAAGAACGGAGACTACCTAGTCATTTACGTGAGCAAGTACTATGCCAAGAAATATGGGGGTAAACTTGTTGGGGTAGTGAAGGCTGTATCAGATTGGTTTAAGGACGAAACTCCCATTTATCCAGAAGAGAAGATCAGAAACAAGGGAATATTCATCTATAGAATTAAGGTAGAGCCTATGGTCATAGGAGTTTGCGATTTCAAGCTAATACTTGATCAGATAGTTTTCATCGAAGATAAATCCCAAGTGGCAAAGTACCTACGCAACGCTCCAGCTAACATGAAGAGACCCATACCGGAAAGCGATGGAAAGATAATAGAACAGTGTCTAAAGGAAGAAAGGGGTAAATGACTCCACATAGAGAGTTGATAAGAAAGAGAAAAAAAGATGGGAAAAAGAATTACAAAGTATAGAGCAGGTTATGTCTCATTAACCTAAAAGGGAAAAAGGAAAAGTAGTCAACTCTATCTTTTTATATCATGTTCTTCATTAGTAGGATAATTTAAACTCTATTTGAAAGCTTTGGAATACATTAAATAATTTTAAAAAGGGAGTAACGTCCTTTCCTTTAGATGGGAATTCAACAGAAATCTGACTTCAAATGGATGTATACCGCTTTGCCTTTCAACGCATCTACGGGACCCCTATCCACGCTGATCACACTTGAGATACTTCGTCTTCACGGCAACGCCATAAATGTAGGTTTAGCAATATCCTTGGGAAATGCTATCCTTATACCAGCTTCTATAATTTGGGGTTTGATGGCAGATAGATACAGTAGAAAGTACCTAATTTTGACTAGTTTCGCAGGAACTGGAGCTTCCCTTTTAGCTATAGTGTTCCTGAATACTATCCCTTTAGTTTCTGCAGATTATGCGTTATCGGTCTTCTTTAGCACCGCGGCAAGTACCCCAATGAACCTCTTAATTATGGCAACTGCAGAAAAGAAGAAATGGGCTTCCGCATTTTCCAGACTTTCAATGGTGTCATCAATAGGCATGTTGTTGGGTTTGATAATATCCAGTGTGGCGGTTAACTTCGTTCCTCTCATACTGGTTATTCAAATAATGGGTTTGTTGTCCATTATTTCTCTCATTCTAGGCCTAAAGCTTATTCCAAGGTCTCCAATAAGGGTCGAAAGAGTCGCAATGGTTCATCATAGGGAATCTTTCTCAACCAGAATAAGAATGCTGCCTCTATTCTTTCTGCATTTACCTCAATTAGCACACTTTAAAATGTTCTCTATAAGGAGACTGAGGAGAAGACCGGTAAACTATATACCGATGTTGTACTTAGGAATAGTAGCGTTCTATTTCAGTAGTGGATTATTTAACACTGTATATCCCGCAGGGCTTTACACTCTAGGAGTAAGTAGCTCAATAGTCCTTGCCGTGATTTCGCTGGGAATGGTAGCTCAAACCCTGACTTTTTACTTCGCAGGTAAAGCTATAGAGGAAAGAGGAGAAAAACTTGTTGCTTCTTTCTCCTTGCTGGTTAGAGGTTTATCGTATGTTATAATGGGAATATCAACGCTTGCCACAACGGGAGCTATGGTAGTTATAAACTCCCTGTTTTATCCACTTGCTGCCGGATTCGCTTATTCTCTTTATTACTCATCCTCAACCACAATGATATTTAAGGTAGTGGGAGAGAGAAGACAAGGAACTGGATTAGGGGTTTATAGTACAGTGGTTGGAATAGCACTTCTGTTAGGCTCGTTAACTTCTGGTTATGTGAGTCACTTCTTAGGCTACGCGGTGGACTTTTCCATTGCAGGAGGAATCCTGTTAATGGACGCTTTACTATTCTCTAAGCTGGAGGAAGGTTAAAAATTAAAATGTATATAAATTGGAGGAAACTTTTATTCTATCTATTTTTTTTAAAAAAAGTAAAAATATCTAAATTCAAATAATGAGTAACCTTAATAATGATAATTTATTAAAAAATGTTATGTCTCTTCAATTTAGAGGTTCTGTAATTTCAACTGAAAGGGAGAACGGAACCTCAATGATGGCTGAAGATACCATAATTTTCCGTTATCCAAAGGAGGAGATAACCTCCAAGTCAATCATCTTCGTGCAGCCAAACGAACTTGCTGTTGTGGTAATTCAAGGGCAAGTTCAGGCTGTTTTGCCTCCTGGAACACATAACGTACAAAGTCCTCAGAATCCTTTATCGTCGTTCTTATCAAAAATGAGATATAACGGACTTCCTTTCGATACCATAGTGTATTTCTGTTCTTCGACGAGGCACGAAATAAGAGTAGTTGGGAACAGCCAAACTCAGGACTTAGTGCCATTGATTTACGAAGTCGCAGTGTATTATAGGGTAACAGATCCCTCAAAGTTGGTTTTCAATGTCCAATTTGGAAATAACGTGTTCAAGGATGCGGACTTAGGTAGATATATCTCTCCAATGATCGATCAGGAGGTAAGCCAAGTGATAAACTTCGTTAAGCTAGCGGAAATATATAGCAAGTTTAATGATATAACAACTGGAGTAACGGCTATATTGAAAAATTTCTTAGCAGAAATAGGAATTGAACTGATTTCTGTGAGGGTAATAAGGCTACTACCTGAGGACGATGAGTTGAGGAGAGTCATACAGCTACGCGACTTGGGAGTTGACGTTGAGAAGGCAATCAGGCTATACTTAGCAGGTTCCTTGGCTTCCAAGAACGATCCTGCTTCTGTAAATATGGCCTTAGGTATACCTTATTATCCAAACTTGTCTACTTTAGTTAACTTACCCGACAATCTAATTAAGGTAAACCTAAGGGGAAACGAAGATGAAAAGAAGGGCTGAGATCATTATAGCTATAGCTCTTATTATCCTTGGAGTTTCTTTAGCGGCTTACAGCCTTACTTCCGCGAATTTTAGAACTATCTCAGGCAATGGGATAATACCGCCTGAGGGAAATCTGAAAGTGCCTTATCCAGCTGATTCCCAAGTAATATTAACTCTAAATACTACCGAACCGGTTAACGTCAGCGGGATACCCCATAACGGAGAGAGCGATAATGATAGCGTAAATTACGTTTTGTGTTTCTTCTCTAGTGAAGAGGGAACAGCAGAAATACATAATGATGCTAACATAAGTGCTACGGTTTTCTACGATTTAGAATACTCAACCTCAAGTTCGGTGGGAAAGGAATTCATATTGATAGGAGGAGTAGTCTTTACAGCGCTAGGAGTTATACTAGCTATAGTAACTTACGCCAGGGGAAGGTCTCCTTAAATAAGACATTAGATAGCTTGTTTTAAATTTAGCATTATTAAACTATAGAACTATTTTTAGATATAATTAAAAGAAAAATAGAAATGTGAAGACAATATAAAATATTAATCCTTCATAATGCCGACATATACGTTTATGTTAGTTATCTTCCTTCACTTTTTTATTCTTAAAATGAGATTCTCTACCGTCATTGAATGAAAGTGAGTTAACCTTGGCAAATCATATTAAATTATCTTCTTTATAAATGAATAAGTTTTTTACCTTAGTTAGCATAAATATTTCTAGTGAAGAGACGTGGAGGCTAGGAGATTAAGTTGGAACATAGGGGCTGGCATACTTTACACAGTTTTCCTTACAATTGTGATCACATTGATTAACTTAATTAGCAAGTTGTTTTATCCTCCGTTTCCAGTTGACATTTCACCTTTGCTTTCGATCTACACATATCCTACATTATCCTTGATTGAAATACTAATGTTAATCCTACTTGTGGTCTTTGCCTATCCAATTAAAGGAACTATGCTAAATATTGAGCTTGAACAAGTTAGGAATCTTGCATTATTTGGGGCTATAGGATACTTGTTTCTGTCCATGATACCTTATGCAGTACATTCTCCATATCCGCAAACTTTCATAGGTCTCGTCGTAGTCTTCATTCTTTTTAATGGAATTTTCTCTGGAGTAATGGCTTCCCTAAGAGTCACAGACGAGAAAAGGGAGATAAGTAAAGGAAGGACTCACTGATTTTTATTGAAAGGAAAGGGTGGAGATTTAGTATACTCACAAATTTACGTTATTTACATACATGTATTTTTTCTCCCTCTTTATTCTGCTTTCACGTCAATGACTTGTGCTAGGTGCAGGCACGTTAAGGACGACCTAACTTCGGCTGATCGTACTTTCGTCTGTCCATAGAGCAGTTGGGCAGCAGACCGTAACTACAACGCTTCCCTCAATGTCCTGACTAGATTACTGTCCTACCATTGATTGGATAATCTTTAACATTTGTGAAACAGCAAAGAATAAGCCAAGATATCACAAAGGTTTGTACTATCGTCCATGAAGCATAATCAATGTAGAGACGTGAAGGATGGAGATATACACTGGTTACTCTATCCTTATGTTCATCAAGATCTAATGAAGTTGAGGAGTACTATCAACGTCATTAAAGGAGGTGCTGAAAATAAGCATTTAAATCTTAATAAGTGATTAAACTATAGAGGCTTTCCGCTCCTTAACTTATAAGGCAAGCTATCTCACCGTCATGTAGGGGTTTCTGACGAGAAAGACGAAGTAATCCCCTTTACAAGCTTCCATCTTATAAATGGTTTTCAATTTATTGCAGAAAGGGAAAGAATAGCCTTTGTCTTGTAATTAAAATTGACCTTATCTTTTCTATAAGCTCATTAATTCCATTTATATCACCGTCTAAAGCCGACTGAGAAAGATAGTTTGAAATATCTATAAGGGAACTGTCGTTTTGGACTATTTGCTCCAACGCTTCAGAAGTTATCTTATATCTAGCGTAGACGTCTGTCCCCCCACTCTGCATGGTAGCCATGTCTGCTATTAAAGATCTTAACTTAGAGTTAAGAATTTCAATCTGTTTAATAATGGATGAGAATGGATCTTGTTGAGCTATTAAAGACTCTCTATCTGATAGTTTGTTAATCGCGTTCTCCAAGTTTTGTCTGACGTAGTTTCTAACTAACATGTCATCTTGCCTTATAAGGTCCTTAACCTTGTAACCTCTATATCCAGGTATAAGTAGTTGCATTTTCTCTAAAGGTGTTAACTCTTTAGACATAAAATACACTTTCTTAGCCTAAAATAAATGTTTTATCCTAGTTTAGTGTTCACCATATTTTTAGCATGAGCCTATTCGTTGTGTTCAAGAAGTTCTAGGGGAAAGATCCACTAATCCTCGTTCATGAAGAAACAAATCATTTTAGATTATTTAAAGAAGCACGAATATGATAACTATCCCTTTGACCTCTAGATTTTATGAACAAGAAAAACCAAAAAGCTAATCTGAAATAACTAGATTGAATATATTAATAGATGGAGTATATTCTAATAATCAAAAACTTTTTCATCTCAGTCTACTTGTTCTAATTTAAGATGTCCCTCCAGTTTAGAGGTTCTGTAATTTCAACTGAAAGGGAGAACGGAACCTCAATGATGGCTGAAGATACCATAATTTTCCGTTATCCAAAGGAGGAGATAACCTCCAAGTCAATCATCTTCGTGCAGCCAAACGAACTTGCTGTTGTGGTAATTCAAGGGCAAGTTCAGGCTGTTTTGCCTCCTGGAACACATAACGTACAAAGTCCTCAGAATCCTTTATCGTCGTTCTTATCAAGGTTTAGATATAATGCTTTGCCTTTCGATACCATAGTGTTCTATACTTCGACCACAAGACATGAAATTAGGATTGTAGGTGTATCTCAAACTCAAGATTTAGTACCTTTAGAGTATGAAATAGCAGTGTATTATAGGGTAACAGATCCCTCAAAGTTGGTTTTCAATGTCCAATTTGGAAATAACGTGTTCAAGGATGCGGACTTAGGTAGATATATCTCTCCAATGATCGATCAGGAGGTAAGCTCTATAATAAATTATGTAAGGCTATCCGACATTTTCAAGAAGCTTGGCGATGTAAGTAATGCAGTTTTAGCCAGTCTAAAGGCTTTCCTTTCCGAAATAGGAATTGAACTGATTTCTGTGAGGGTAATAAGGCTGTTGCCCCAAGATGATGAGTTGAGGAGAGTCATACAGCTACGCGACTTGGGAGTTGACGTTGAGAAGGCAATCAGGCTATACTTAGCAGGTTCCTTGGCTTCCAAGAACGATCCTGCTTCTGTAAATATGGCCTTAGGTATACCTTATTATCCAAACTTGTCTACTTTAGTTAACTTACCCGACAATCTAATTAAGGTAAACCTAAGGGGAAACGAAGACAGGGAAAATACGGAAAACAGTAACAAATAACTTTTTTAACTACACAATTATCCCTTTTTTTAGATAAAAGGAAAAATAAAAGGTAGGGAACTCGTATGCACTTAAATTGTGTTTTAACAGGAAAATCGCGTTGAAATTATAAGAGAGATAGAGAGGAGGGATGTTGGGAGTCCCTTCTTCTCAGGAGATCCTAGGATGGACAAGTACTCTTTGAAGGACTACTACAAATGGAAGGAAAAGGGAGACATTGTACTTGTACTCGAAGATGAAGGAGAAATTAAGGGAGTGGTCGACATGGTAGATAAGGGAAATTACCTTCTCTTAGATATGATAGCAGTGAACAGATTATTCCGCGGAAAAGGTATAGGTTCCAAGATGCTGAGGAAAGTTGAAGAAATTGCTGCCTCCTTAGGAAAGAGAGGAGTCATGTTAGAGGCTTTAGAGTCCGCAGTCGATTTCTATCGTAAGAACGGTTTCGAATTCTCACACATCAGAATAGACAAGGAGTTCGGTTCATTATACGTTATGGTCAAGGAATTACGTCCTCTAGCTACGATTACGTCCTAGCCTATAATTTAACCATTTTTTCTTCTTTTTATACTTTCCTGATGAATATTCTTAAATAGTTAATTAGAAGTAATTGTTCTTAATGGACAGTGAGGATATTCTAAGGTGGTTAACTGGATTCTTGTCTTTGGCATGGGCTGTACTTCATATTGCTGCTGGCTATAACGCTGCCACCTTAGCGTCTAAAGCTATAGGTGAGTCATCTCTAGTCTTTGCCATATATTCAGAATACTTTGGGTTTAACGCAGCATTATATATCTTTGCTGGATATGAAATAATATCAGGAACAAGAAAATTACTAATACCGTTTACAATTCTGTTCATGTGGAATACAGCACTTCTTATAGAGTCTCATATTGCGCCAGCTCCAATCCTGGGAAAGACCTTGCCTATTATACCTCTGGTGTTTCCTGTGCTGGCTTTAGACTTCCTCCTTGTAGGAAGTACCATTTTAACGTGGTGGAAGTCAAGTGTCCGTGTCTGATAAAATCGTAACGTATGAGGGAGTGAATAGAATAATAAGAAATCCTTATCTAGCGTTGGTAGCTACTAAACATTTTCATGTAATTGGAGAGAACGGAAATAACGAGTATACTGTGGTGATGTATGAAAGGGAGAGCACGGCAAAGATCAGACTAGACGAAGATTTCGTCATTTATAGTATGAAGGTTAAAGATGAAGGAGTAGGTATAACTTACATTTTGGAGGAAGCAAAAAAGGGAGGGAATCAATATAAAATATCCTTTATGAAGAGTGGAAACAACTTGACTGTCTTGATAACAGGAAAGAAAGGGGGAGGGTTACTTAACAAGTCCCCTTTTATAGAGCCAGAACATTTAATAACACATATTAAGGAAATTCTCGGAAATGTATAGGAAAGGGTATATTGTTTTCTATAGCTGCAATAAAGGAGAAATTGTTACTAGATCAAGAAAGTTCGAAATAGAGGAAGGGCAGTACTTTTATGTAGGGTCTTGTGGAAGGAGTTGTAGCGACAGAATTTCTAGGCACATGAGAAAATGTAAGAACAAGTTTTGGCACGTTGATTACCTTACAGATTTATGTACTCCTCTAGGGTCGCTAATACTACCGATGGAAGAGAGGGAAATAGTTAAAATGTTTAAGGGTTTGCGTGTTATTCATCGGTTCGGCAACGGTGACGATAGAGAATCTGAAGGACATCTGTTTTTAGGGAGGATGAAAGACATAATTATTCTTGTACTTGAGAAAGTCTCTGTTAAATGATTTTTTCTCTATGTATGATTAGAATCTTATTACTAATACGGTCATGGGAAAAGAGGAGAAGAAATGGCCTCACTAACCAGATCTTTGACAAGATAGGAGAGAATGGAAGAAAAACAGAGGAACTCTTAAGAAACTCAAGATATTTTAGAGTAAAGACCACGTACTCACTATTACGCTACTAAACGACATAGCTAAGGCCGCGAATTCAGGAGGTAGCCAAAGTAGAGGATAGAAAATTCCAGAGGCAAGGGGAACCATTAAAGCGTTGTATCCAAAAGCCCAAGCTAGATTCTGCTTAACCTTAGCTTCTGTGCTTTCACCTAGCTTAAATAGCTCTGATAGCTGACTTAAGTCCCTTATTACTACGTCTCCCGCTGCCTTAGCAATGTCGGAACCTGAGGAAACCGCTACCCCTACATCAGCCTCCTTCATTGCTAATGCATCGTTTACACCGTCTCCTACGAAGAGCACCTTATAGCTTTCCTTAAGTTTGGATATTAGCTCCCCTTTATCGTCAGGTGACATGCCCTTATGGAGCTCAACTCCAAGGTAAGAGGCAACTTGATCTGATGACTTGCTTTCGTCTCCAGTGGCTATAATAACCTTAATCCCTCTCTTTTTAAGGTAGTCAACTAACTCTTTTGCCCCATTTCTTATCTCCTCCTTTAAGGTTATTGATGCTCCAGCATTTCCATCTATGCACACCATAAGGTCCCCCTCATCCTTGTCCCAGTTACAATTTGACTTAACGAAATTAGGCTTTCCAACTATCACGTCGTGGCCGTTGACAACGCCATAAATTCCATTTCCTATGAACTCCTCAAATGAGGTGACCTCCAGATTTGAGGGGGGAAAAGCCTTAGCTATGGGATGAGAGCTCCTCTTCTCTAATGCACTAGCCATGGAAAAAGCATCCTTGACGAACTCCTTTACGTTCTCTATTCTGTAAGTTCCGCTCGTAACTGTTCCCGTCTTATCTAGAATCACTGCGTTAACCTTAGTTATGTTCTCCAATGATGATCCATTCTTTATAATTATACCCTTCTTCATGGCTCTGTTGACCTTAACTAGGATGGCCATGGGAGTGGCAAGGCCAAGTGCACAAGGGCATGCAGCAGCAAGAACAGAGACGCCAAATAGCATTGCTGCAACTGCGTTTCCAGTAATTGCAAACCATATCCCGAACGTAATCCCTGATATGGACAATATTATAGGAGTGAAGATGGCAGATGCCTTGTCTGCTATCCTTTGCATGGAAACTCTCGCGTTATATGCTTCTCTTAAGGTTTGAACTACTGTATTTATGTATGTTCTCTCAAATGGAGTAGTTACGTATTCCTCAATATATCCTGATACCATCATGGAACCTGTCAGAAGTCTATCACCTTTTGTCTTAAGTACCGGCTGACTCTCTCCGGTAACAATAGATTCGTCAACTAACCCCTGCCCTTCCTC